>NZ_KV821568.1:519-1017 GCF_001815675.1 Neisseria sp. HMSC065D04 | reverse complement strand
CAAAGTCCGCACCGCCCAGGGTGGTGTTGCTCAGACCGGAAATCAGACCGGCAGTACCGTCGATCACGAGCGGTTTGTTGCCGTTGCCTGCTTTGCCGACGGTAATCTTGTCAGCCAGCGAGAAGCCGATGCCGTTTTCGTCGGCGCGGGTCAGGATGTTGCCGTCGCCTTTGACGCTCAGGCTGTCACCCAGTTTCTTCGCACCGGTCGTGCCGTTGTCGGCGGCAAAGGTCAGGCCTTTGTTGTCCACCGCGTCTTTCGCCGCGACGCCTTTGGCGATGTCGGCTTTGGCTTCGTCGGTCAGGTCGAGGGCGTAATCGGTAACACCGTCGGCGTCTTTCGCACCTTCGCTGACTTTAACCGCACCGCCCGCCGCTTGGCTGAGGGTGGTCTTGTCGGCGTTAACGGTGTACTCGGTGTTGTTGCCGTCCACTTTTTCGCTGACGGTCACGTTCTTACCGGCGACGACGGTGGTGGTTTTTTCGGTGGCGGCGAGTT
>NZ_KV821568.1:0-419 GCF_001815675.1 Neisseria sp. HMSC065D04 | reverse complement strand
GTGGTTTTTTCGGTGGCGGCGAGTTGTTCGTTCAGCTGGGCGACGTTGACGGCGTCGGTGTCTGCCGTACCTTTGGCTACGTTGGCGATTTTGTTGCCGCCATTGTTCAGACCGGAAGTAGTCAGAGACACTTGGCTCGGAGAGCCGTCTGCACCAATCTTCAGACCGTCGGTAGTCAAGACGCTGTTGCCTGCGATAACACTTTCGGCAACCACGCTGGTCGCTGCCACTGAATCAGCTTTGACATGATCAAACTCAACGTCGTCTGAAGTTTCAACCGTCAGATCTTTGCCGCTGCGTTTCACTCGGATGTTCTTACCTTGTTTCACGGTCACGGTGTCGCCTGCGGCGATTTTTTCGCTGTCGCTGTCGGCTTCGTCGTTCGCTTTCAGCTTCCAGCCTTTCTCGGCAGTCTCTTT
>NZ_KV821567.1:0-9351 GCF_001815675.1 Neisseria sp. HMSC065D04 | reverse complement strand
TTGTCGGAGGAAGGGCTTTTTTGCAAAGGTCTCCGCCTGTTTTTGCTTATCGGATGCGGGTGTAATGGACGAATGCGTAGCCTGTGCCGTTGGCGGAGGTGTGGGTTTCACGGGCGGCTTCGCGCCATTCTGATGGCGAAAATTCGGGGAAAAACGCATCGCCTTGGACGTCTAATGCCACTTCGGTAATCCGCAAATCGCTGGCAAGCGGCAGGGCTTGGGCATAGATTTGTGCGCCGCCCATGATGATGATTTCTTCCGCAGCGGCACATAATGCCAAAGCCTCTTCAAGGCTGCCGACGGTTTCCGCGCCTTCAGCCGGATAATCTGCCTGACGGCTGATGACGATATTGCGGCGGTCGGGCAGCGGCTTGCGGGGTAGGGATTCCCAAGTTTTCCGCCCCATCACGACGGGTTTGTCGAGGGTATAGGATTTGAAAAATGCGAAGTCCTCGGGCAAGTGCCAAGGCATGGTGTTGTTGATGCCTATGCAGCGGTCGGGCGCGCAGGCGGCAATCAGGGTAATTTTCGGCATGGGTGGTCTTTTGGTTGAGAAGTAGCTGTATTGTAAACGATATGTAAACGCAGGTGTTCAAAAGGAGGCATAAAAACCATATGGCAATGAATGATAACTATTATTTTAGAATATAGTGTTTAGTTTCAAAATAATGCTCAAAACTATTAATATGTAGACAAAAATTTACATACCGTTTATCATTAAAATAGACCGCTTAGATGGTCCTTTATTTATTTGAGATTTTGCATTGTTTGATGCACAAGGGAGCAGTTTATGGCAGGCTCTTATGCCTTATATCGTTGCGCGGTATTGTCCACGTCGAGTGGCTCTTTGTCGGGCATACTCGATCGGGACAGCCCGATTCAGATTCTGCATCTGAATGTATTTATGGAACAACAAGAGTTCGCTGACGGACTGGAAATCAGTAATGAAGAATATTGCAATTGGCGCCGCGAGCATTTGGACAGCGATGTTTCTACAACACCGCCGTCGTCTGAAGATTTATTGAGGACTTTTCAATATTTGGTCGGTCAGGGTTATCACGAAGCCATTGTGACGACGTTGAGCCACAAATTAAGTGATTCTGCCGATATGGTGCGTCAAGTTGCCGAGCAGGTTCCGCAATTGAAAGTCCATGTCGTCGATACAGGGACATGCTGCATGCCCGAAGGCTTTTTTGCTTTGGAAGCAGACCGCCTGTTGCGCGAAGGAAAAATGCCGACGGAAATCGTTGCTTACTTGGAAAGTTTAAAAGAACGTTGCAACATCATTTTCGGACTGTCCACAATCAAATCTCTTGTCGGCAGCGGCACGATGGCAAGATTGGGCGCTTCGTTGTGCGACTGGTTGGGGCTGCGCGCCGTATTGCGCTTTTCGCAAGATCAGTTGTGCCGGGTCGAATCCACTTCCGATGACGAAAAAATGTTTGATGCCATCATCGACCAAGTGTTGAAACTGATGCAAGGCAAAAACAGGGAACAATTTATCCTCAGCGGTCTTTATACGGGCGAACGCGACCGGTATCGGATATTTGCGGAACGCTTCTTCAAGCGGACTGGTATCTGCTTGGATGACGGCGTTCCCGTATCGCCGGTGGTGGCGGTGCACGTCGGCATCTGCGGCGTCGGCGTCGGCATGGTCGAAAAACTCGAAGCAGCGGCATAAGGAGCAACACCGAATCTGCCTGCATTCCTGATGATTCTATAGTGGGATTAACTTTAAACCAGTACGGCGTTGCCTTGCCGTACTATCTGTACTGTATCTGCGGCTTCCGCCTTGTCCTGATTTAAAGTTAATCCACTATATTAAGCGGCAATTCAACATTGTGTAAATTAAAAAAGGTCGTCTGAAACTCCGATTCAGGTTTCAGACGACCTTTTTTTGTCTGAGGTAACGGCTTATTGCTGCTTCGCCGCCCATTCCGCAGGCGTGGCGGCAACGGAAATCGACAGCGCGTGCAATTCGTTGCTGGCCAGTTGCGCCTTCAGACCGTCTTTGATCAGGCGGTGGCGGGCGAGGCGGGCTTTGCCTTCAAACTCGGAAGAGACGATGACGGCGAAAAAGTGATGCCCGTCGCCTTCGACTTCGACGTGTTCGCAAGCGGCAACACCTTCAATCAGCGATTTGACTTGTTCTGGGGTAAGCATTTGTATTCCTTGTTTCAAAAACATTGCGGCATTATACAGAATAATGCCGCTTAACATCGCCAACTTGCTGAAGATGGTATCCGAAACATAATTCATTAATATTGAATTAACATGAGGTTTACAGAGGTCGTCTGAAACGTTTTCAGACGACCTCTTTTCTTATTTTTGGATTCCGGATACTTAAAAATATCATTTTTTTAGTACGGATGAATTCAGGCAAAAGGGTTTTGGCATATAAATTGCTTTCAGATAAAAGATAAAGTTTCACTTTAATTGCAAAATAAAGTTAATAAAATAGAAGATATCAAGGATAAGCGGATAGATAAATAGCCAAAAGGTCGATAAATCAGTTTTTGGAGATTGTTATCTGAGGTATAGATAAATCCTGAAATTTGTTTGAAAGTGACAATATACGTCATATCCGTTGAATAAATTTTGCAATCGAAATATCAGTATCAAATACGATATTTTCATTTTTGGTTATTGGATTGGATGTTTGGAAAGCTGGTTATTCCATCAATTCAATAATATATTAAATTTATTTGTTTAACATTTTAAATCAGAGAGTCAGCATGAATAAAATCTATCGTGTCGTATGGAACGAAACCACACAGACGTGGAACGCGGTGGCGGAATTCGCCAAAGCGCATGGGAAAACGGCTTCATCAGGCATAGGCGGCATCGTTGCCTCCGTAGGCGTGCGCTTCGCGTTTACCGCCATCATGTCCGGCCTGCTGCTTGCCAGCGGTCAAGTCATGGCCGCAGCAAATAACGGTAAAACCCTTGCCAATGGCAAAGCCGTCACTGCGGCTGCCGAAGGTACCGACTACAACACCTGCTATTTCGATACCACCAGCTACAACGTGGTCTGCGGCGATGATACGACGACTGCGTTAGATTTCATTCCTCAAGACGGCGGACAACCTCCAAAACAAGGTAAATCTGTCTCCATCGGACAAGGAACCCAAACCAGCGGAGAAAGTAACGTTGCCATTGGTCCGAATTCAGCCACTGCCGAAACCGGCTCTATTGCCATCGGTTCTTCCGCCAATGCTGCCAAAAACCAGACTATTGCCATCGGTCAAGGTGCGGCAACGAAAGGTCAGGCTGACATTGCTATCGGTAAAGGTGCGGGTCCCGGCTCCAGTTCTGCAAACGGACGAAACATCGCTATCGGTGAAAATGCGTTACAAAGCAGCACGAACAGCGATAACGTGATCGCCATCGGTACCAATGCAGGCAGTGGCAGTGACAGTACCCAGTCCATTTACATCGGTAATGGTGCAAACGGTATGGAAACCAAAAACGTCGCTATCGGTAACTTGGCGAAAACCAAAAGCGGCAGTGTCGGCATCGGCGACTCTTCAAATGCGCAAGGCAGATCATCTGTTGCCATCGGTACCAGCGCCACTGTTACTGAAGCAGCAGGTAACGGTATTTCCATCGGTTTCAATTCCAATACTTCGGGTATGAGCGCCGTAGCCATCGGTGGTGCGAGTACCATTGGCAAGGGTGCGAATGCATCAGGTGCAGCCAGCCTTGCGATTATGGGTACTGCCATTGCCACCGGACAACGGGCTATTGCCGTGGGTGAATCGGCTTTAGGTTCGGGTTCTTACGGCATTGCCATCGGTGGTAAAGCGAATGCGTTAGGTGCTTCCTCCATCGCGATTGGCGGCAGTCAGGCGGCGGATAAAGGGCCGACTGCAACCGGCAATTTCTCAACTGCTATCGGTTATGGTGCCAAGACCGTCAATCATGATACCACTGCCGTCGGTAAAAACAGCACGGCAAACGGTCTGCGCGCCACAGCCTTCGGTGTAGACAGCAATGCAGGTGCTGAAAACGCCTTGGCTGCCGGTCCGCAAACCACCGCTTCTGCCAAAGGCGCGATTGCTGTCGGTTTTGCCACTCAGGCAACCGGTTTGAGCAGCATTGCAGTCGGTAAAGAAGCCATTGCCACTACAGAAACTTCTACTTCACTCGGTCAAAACAGCCAAGCCACTGCCAACAACGCTGTCGCCATCGGTAACAAAGCCGTAGCGGCAGGTACGGGCAATATCGTAGTAGGTACGAACGCAGGTGTGTACGACGCTGCCGTTTCCGCAGGGCGCACAGTCGGTGCGGACACCGTCTATATCGGCGCGGACAGCGGTCGCAATGCCTATACCAACGAACGCCAAATCTCCATCGGTAAAGGTACGGGCAACAACGCTACCGGCGTGGACAACATCGCCCTCGGCTTGCGTTCCGGCGCATTTGTGTCCGGTGCAAACAACGTCGCCATCGGTAGGGAAGCAGGCATGGGTACGGATGCCCAAAAATTGAGCGTCACTTCCACTGTCGCCATCGGTGAAGCTGCAAAAGGCAGCTTCAGCAACACCGTCGCCATCGGTAAAACCGCATTGGCAGAAAAAGAATCCGCAGTTGCCGTCGGTATGGTTTCCAAAGCAAGCGGCGACAATTCCGTTGCCATCGGTAAGACTGCCAATGCCAGCGCACACGAAACCGTAGCCATCGGTCACGAGACTGTTGCCGGAGCCGTTTCTTCCGTCGCTGTCGGTCAGCGTGCCAACGCATCGGGTAGTGAGGCGGTCGCATTGGGTATCGATTCCAATGCCTCCGGTCGTTTTGCCGTAGCCATCGGTAACATGGCGAAGGTAACCAACAGCAAGCTCAACGGCATTGCCATCGGCAGCAATGCTGTCGCTTCAGAAGACTATGCAATGGCGATGGGTCTCGACACCCAAGCAACGGGCAACAGCTCGATTGCCTTTGGTAATACGACTAAAGCACTCGCAGCAGAAGCTATTGCTATCGGTCATTCCGCCAATGCTGCGGAAGGCAATACTGTCGCCTTGGGTGTATCTGCGACTTCGGCAAAAGCAGGTGCAGTTACTTTGGGTGCATACACCAAAGCTGATGCTGTCAAAGCACTTGCCTTGGGTTACGAATCCCATGCCGTCAATGAAAACGATGTTGCTTTGGGTGGCGGCAGTTTGACCGAAGCGCATCACAATGGCGATTACACACTGAACGGTAACTACACAGCTGCCGGTACATGGTCTTACGGTACGGTTTCCGTCGGTAAAGTTGATGCAACCACCCCTGCCAACAACTTCACCCGTCAAATTCAAAACGTTTCCGCGGGTGTTATCAGCGCAACCAGCACCGACGCCATCAACGGCAGCCAGCTTTACGCGACCAATTCTTACCTGCTTAACTTGGGTAACAACGTCAAAAACGCCTTGGGTGGCGAAACTGCAATCGACAATGCAGGCAATCTGACCCTGAACAATTTGGGCGGTACAGGCAAAACCAATATTCACGACGCTTTAGAAGCGATGAACAACAAAATCGACCAATTAGGCGGCGGCAGCTCCAGCCATTTTTACAGCGTTAATACGGCCTCTGATACCCGAGGCAACTACAACAATAACGGCGCAACCGGATTGGATGCTCTGGCAGCAGGCGCAGATGCCCAAGCTGCAGGCGAATTTGCCGTAGCCGTCGGTACGGGCGCGCAAGCGGTAATTTCCAACTCTATCGCCATTGGTAAAAACGCTACTGTCAACGAAGACACGGCATCCGATGCGAGTGTCAACGGTTTGACTAAAGGTGAAGGCTCCGTTGCCATCGGTGCGAACACCAAAGCCAGCGGCACCAACGCTACCGCCGTCGGTCAAGCGTCCAACGCCTACGGTCAAAACTCCTTCGCAGGCGGCCAGTCTTCCAAAGCATTGGGCAAATCCAGCGTAGCGGTTGGTGACGGCGCAATCGCCAACCAAGATTCCTCCACCGCAATCGGCGCATACAGCCAGTCCACGGCGGCAGGTGCGACCGCGTTGGGCTTCAATACCCGCGCAACCGCTTCCGGTACTGTCGCGGCAGGTCGCAACAGCAAAGCCACTTCCAACAATGCTTTGGCATTGGGTAACGAAGCAGACGCACAAAAAGACGACACCATCGCCATCGGCTACAACGCCCAAGCCACGCAAAACCGTGCCGTAGCCTTCGGTAAAAACGCCAAAGCCACCGCAGGCGACACCTTTGCCTTCGGTGATGCGGCAAAAGCCTCTGTCGGCAATGCCATTGCCTTCGGTAAAAACGCCAATGCCGCCCACAAAGACTCTATCGCATTGGGTGCCAATTCTGCGACTGAAGCAGCCGTTCAGACGACCTCTGCTACTGTTGGCGGCCTGACCTTCGGCAACTTCGCAGGTAACGCCCCTGAGTCCACACTCAGCATCGGCACGGTAAGCAAAGAGCGTACGATTACCAACGTCGCCGCAGGCCGCATCAGCAACAACAGCACCGACGCAGTAAACGGCAGCCAGCTTTATGCGACTCAAAACGTCATGAACAACATCGGTAAGAGCGCAGTCGGCGTATTGGGTGGAAACGCAGCCATTGAGAATGACGGCATCATTACGATGACTAACATCGGCGGTACGGGCGAATCTACCATTGAAGGCGCGATTTCTGCCATCAACAACGCCTCTTACAAGTCGTTCAAGCTGAATACGGCTAAAACCAACGGCACCAACGGCGAAGCCTACAACCACTCGTTGAAAGAAATTACCAATGGTTCGACCATCACGTTGGAAGCGGGTAAAAACATTGTGCTGAACCAAAACGAGTCCACCGTCAGCATCAATACTGCCGATGCGCCTGAGTTTGCCGGCAAAATTACCGCTAAAGACGGGCTGGATATGTCCAACACCAAGATTACCAATCTGGGCAAGGGCGAACAGCCGACCGATGCGGTTAACCTGAGTCAGTTGACCGATGCCATCAATAACGTTCACGTTACCACCCTGACGGCGGTTACCAACGAAGCTCCGTTTGCTTACGTTTCCGCAGACGGCAGAATCCTGAAGCGCAACGTAACGGTTGACGGTTCAGCCGCAAAACAGGTTTCCTTTGTTTACGCTGACGATACAAGTACGCCATATAACGGCGCAGTAACCATTGCCGCGCTGAACCCGACCGATCCGCAAACCACCGTTCCGACTCAAGTCGGCAACGTTGCTGCAGGTAAGGGACAAAATGATGCGGTAAACGTATCCCAGCTGGACAAAGTTGCCCAAGCTTTGGGTACTTCCGTCAACAACGCGACAGGCGAAATCGCCGCGCCGAAATACTCTGTAATTTCCGGCAGCCCGGCAACTTCAGGCGTAGCTGATTACAACAATGTCGGCGATGCATTGACTGCCTTGAGCAATGCCGTTCGTGCGCCTTTGACTTTTGCAGGTGACAGCGGTACGCCTTCAACCCGCCAATTGGGCAGCACTGTCACCGTTAAAGGCGGTGAGGCAGATGAAGCTAAACTGTCCGCTAACAACATCGGCGTAGTTTCAGACGACGCCAACGGCACGCTCAACGTCAAACTGGCGAAAGAGCTGAAAGGTCTGACCTCGTCTGAATTCATCGACGCAGCAGGCGGCAAAACCACCGTTTCTGCAGACGGCGTGACCGTCGGTACAGCAGCAAACCCTGTCAAACTGACGACCGAAGGTCTGTCTAACGGCGGTAAGAAAGCAACCGATATTGCTGCCGGTGTGAGCAATACCGACGCCGTCAACGTCAGCCAGCTCACTCCGTTGGCAACCGCATTGGGCGCAACCGTCAATCCGACTACCGGCGCGGTTGAAGTACCGAATCTGGTCGTAACCAAAACCGACGGCACGCAGGCCGCACCTGTCAACACCGTACAAGGCGCGTTGGACAACATCGGTACCGAGCTGCAAAAAGGCCTGACTTTCGGCGGCGACAACGCAGACAAGAATTTCGAGCGCAAACTCGGCAACCAAGTCTTGGTTAAAGGCGGTGCGGATGCGGCGAAACTGTCCGACAACAACATCGGCGTGGTTTCAGACGACCTTAACGGTACGCTCAACGTCAAACTTGCCAAAGATTTGCAAGGTTTGAACAGCGCACGGTTCGATACCGACGGCAGCTCCACGACCATCAATGGCGGCAACGTTACCTTGGTTGGAAAAGACGGTGAAGTCAACGCTTCGACAGCCGAAGGCAATACTTTGACCGACAAGGCAGGCAATACCACCAAATCCGTTGCGGGCAATATCGAGCTGACCGAAGCGAGCGGCAATACCAACTTGCTGAACGCAAAAGGCATAGAATTGAGCAATACCGACGGCGGCCACAGCGCGTTTAAAGCCGACGGCAGCAGCATTTCCGACAAAGACGGCAACAAAGTCGACACTACGGCAACCGGCATCACCCTGACACCGGCACCAAACAGCGGCAAACAAGCTGTCAGCCTGACCAAAGACGGTCTGGACAACGGCGGCAATAAAATCGCCAACGTCGCCGCAGGCGAGGCAGATACCGACGCCGTCAACGTTGCCCAGTTGAAAGCCAATTCAGGTCGTGTAGAAAGCGGCGACGACAACATCGTCGTCGAAACCGACAAAACAGGCGGTTCTAACGTTTACAAAGTTTCTACCGCTAAAGACCTGAAGGCTGACAGCCTGACCGCAGGCGAGACCGTTGTGAACAACAGCGGCGTAACCGTCGGCGACAAAGTGGCGCTGGGCAAAGACGGTCTGAAAGCAGGCGATGTGAACATCACTGCCGACGGCATCGACGCCGGCAATAAAGCTATCAGCAACGTAGCCAAAGGTACGGCAGCCACCGACGCCGTCAACGTCGCCCAGTTGAACGAACAACTCGCCGCCACCGAAAAAACCACCACCGTCGTTGCCGGTAAGAACGTTACCGTCAGCGAAAAAGTGGACGGCAACAACATCGAGTACACCGTCAACGCCGACAAGACCACCCTCAGCCAAGCGGCTAACGGTGCGGTTAAAGTCAGCGAAGGTGCGAAAGATGCCGATGGTGTTACCGATTATGCTCTCGACCTGACCGACGAAGCCAAAGCCGACATCGCCAAAGGCGTAGCGGCGAAAGACGCGGTGGACAACAAAGGTCTGACCTTTGCCGCCGACAACGGTACGACCGGTGCGAAGAAACTGGGTGACAGCCTGAGCGTCAAAGGCGACGGCAACATCCTGACCCGCGCCGACGAAAACGGCATCGGCTTCTCGCTGGCCGACAAGATTACCGTCGGTAAAGCCGGCAACGGTAACAAACCGCTCGTGATCGACGGTACCGCCGGTCTGATTTCCGGCCTGAGCAACACCACCCTGGGCGGTGCGGACTTTG
>NZ_KV821566.1:1958-3933 GCF_001815675.1 Neisseria sp. HMSC065D04 | reverse complement strand
GCTTTTGTCGGATACAAGTATCCGACCTACGGCTTGCTCTCCAAAGAAGCCCAAGCCGTGTATGATGAAGGCCTGAAACTGTGGCAGGCCTTCTACCGGGCCGACATCGAACGCAAAATCCGCGACGAATACCTGCTCGACAAAAGCGGTGCAGGCTGGTATAAAATCCGCAACGCCCTGAAAAAGGCCGCTCCGCAAACCGACTTCGCCCCCTTCGAAACCACCTACGCCGCCCTCGCTGCCAAACTCGAACCACTGGTGTACGAATACGGCTTTTTGAAAGAATAGGCAGCCTGAAAAAAGCAGCCTGCACCCCCAAAACAAGGAAACCCCATGATCCCCACACAACACACCGTACTCATCACCGGCGGCGCCACCGGCATCGGCTTTGCGCTGGCAAAAAAGTTCCATGCAGCGGGCAACCACGTGATTTTGGTCGGACGGCGCGAAGACGCGCTACGCCAAGCCGTAGAACAACTTTCAGGAGAACAGCTTTCAGGCAGCCTGCACGATAACGGCGCACGTTGCGGATATGCCGTCGCCGACGTTTCCCAAGCCGAAGACCGCGCACGGCTGGCGGCGCAGTTTCCCGAAACCAGTATCCTCATCAACAACGCCGGCATCCAGTTCACCAAACGGTTGGACGAGCAGACGGACGACGAAATCGCGCAGGAAATCGCCGTCAATCTCACCGCGCCCGTGCAGCTCACCCGCGCCTTCCTACCCATGCTGGCGGGCAAGCCGCAGGCCGCCGTTATCAACGTATCATCGGGCTTGGCGGTGGTGCCCAAGGAAACCTGCGCCGTTTACTGTGCCACCAAAGCCGCGCTACACAGCTTTTCGCAAGTGTTGCGCTGGCAGTTGGAAAACAGCGGTATCCGCGTGTTCGAAATCCTGCCGCCCATGGTCGCCACGCCCATGTACAAAGGCAAGGGGCACGCGCACCTGAAAATTTCGCCCGACGAATTGGCAGACGAATTTTGGCGTGATTTTGAACGCAACCGCTTTGAAAGCATGATTGGCAAAACGAAGTGGCTCTATTGGATTAACCGCCTCTCCGCACGGCTGGGGCAGCGGATTATGCGGAAGGGTTTGTAATCATGAACGCTCCGTCTTCAGATTATCGTGCCGTATTGGATTTTTGGTTTCGCGAAACTGCGCCGCAGCAATGGTTTGCCCGATCCGATGCGTTCGACGGCATCATCTGCCAACGCTTTTTTGCCGTGTAGCAACGCGCCGCACAGGGCGAACTGGCCGACTGGCGCGAATGCCGTGCAATACGTCCGCGGACAAGACCCGCTCCTGCTGCGCCGCGAACAAGCCTATCTCGGCGTGTTGGTGGACGACCTCATCACCAAAGGCGTGAACGAACCCTACCGCATGTTCACCAGCCGCGCCGAATACCGCCTGCAACTCAGGGAAGACAACGCTGACATGCGCCTGACCGAAGACGGCCACAAAATCGGCTTGGTGGGTGAAGAACAATGGCGCATGTTCAACGAAAAACGCAAAGCCATCGAACGCGAAATCCAACGTTTGAAAACAACATGGTACACGCCGCAAAAACTCGCCGAAGACGAACAAATCCGCGTGTTCGGGCAAAAACTCAGCCGCGAAGCCAACCTGCACGACCTCCTGCGCCGCCCGAACCTCGACTACGCCGCACTGATGACGCTCGAAGGCGCAAGGTCGTCTGAAAACCTCTCCACCGAAGTTATCGAACAAGTCGAAATCCAAGTCAAATACCAAGGCTATATCGACCGCCAAAACGAAGAAATCGACAGCCGCCGCGACATCGAAACCTTAAAGCTGCCCGACGACATCGATTACGCGAAAGTCAAAGGTTTATCCGCCGAAGTGCAGCAAAAACTCAACCAGCACAAACCCGAAACCGTCGGACAGGCAAGCCGAATTTCCGGCGTAACCCCTGCGGCAGTGGCGTTGCTGATGGTGCATTTGAAGCGCGGGTTTAAGG
>NZ_KV821566.1:0-1858 GCF_001815675.1 Neisseria sp. HMSC065D04 | reverse complement strand
CATTTGAAGCGCGGGTTTAAGGGGGCGAAGTAGGTTCACCCGCAGATAGTAAAAGGTCGTCTGAAACCGAAAATCAGGTTTCAGACGACCTTTTAAATATCAGAACATATCCATATGATTAAACCAAGACATACCTATGCCGTCATTCCCGCGCAGGCGGGAATCCAGAAGTTTAAAATTACGGTAATCTCTAAACATTTCTGAATGATTGCGGTCTGGATTCCCGCCTGCGCGGGAATGACGATGCGGGTATTCTTATTTGAATTTATGATTAAACAAAGGGATAGCATGGAAACCCAAACTTTAGAAAACCCCACTTTCGATACACAAGACGAATTCAACCGTAAGCCGATAGCCGAAAACATCATCAGGCTGCTTACCTCAGATATCGACCTCTCCCCTATGGTCATCGACGGCGGCTGGGGAACGGGCAAAACCGAATTTTGCCAAAAGCTGATTCGGCTCATGCAGCAGCAACATCCCGATTATCAACCCGTCTATATCGATGCCTTCCGTTCAGACCATAGCGGAGAGCCTCTACTGGCATTGCTTGCCGAAATCATCAAAACCTGTACGCCTGAAGATACTAGCGAGCAGCCGTCTGAACAGCGCAAAAATATCACCAGAAAAATTGCGAAAGCCGCAAGATTCGGAATAAAAACCGTTGCTAAGGCAGCAGCCAGTCATCTCCTAAAACAGAGTACAGACGATTTAGCAGAAGAATTTCAACAGATAATAAATGACGGCCAAGATGCAGACAGTTTGGCCGAAACCGTAACCGATGCCGCTGCCACAATCGCCAGCCATACCATCGATGCAACCGTCGAAGCCTTATTGAAAGAGCAAATCGAAGCGGAAAAAAATCTAGAAACGCTCAAAGCCTGCCTGAAAGAATTGGCAGCAGACAAACCGATTATCCTGTTTATCGACGAACTCGACCGCTGCCGCCCCGATTACGCCGTCGATATGCTGGAAGTCATCAAACATGTCTTTGATGTTGAAAACGTCAAAGTCGTGCTGGTAACGAACACCAAGCAACTGCGCGCGGCGATCAATCATCGATATGGGGTGGAAGTGGATGCGCACAAATATTTGAATAAGTTTTTGAAGTACAGCTTTACCTTGCCTGATAAGGTTGCAGTTCCATTTGAGGTAGAACGGGCTTTGGTTTCCGTTGAATATTTCAAACAGTTGATACGAAAAAGTCATATAGCTGATCAACTAAAAGATTTGATTGAGGAAAATAATATTATGAGTTCTATTAGCGATATGATTGAAGGGGGTCATATATCGCTTAGGGAGGTGGAACAATTAGTCCAGGTTTTAGAGATATATTATTCTTTAAGCCAAGAATTAAATAGAAAACTGATATGGGAATATAAATTACCGCGTATTATTGCTATATTTATTTTCTGCTTCTGTCCGAGTTTAATTGATGATATTAATCAAAATATTACTAAATCACAGGGTTTTAATCAATATAGAAAATATTGGGAAAAGTGTATCAACGAGAATTTTCTTAAAAATGCAAGTTTTGTTTTAAGAAGGTCACCTGAAACTAAAATCTTATCTATCCTGAAAGACACCTTCCGAGTTCTCAGCCTTGAGCAAACGCCCAAATAAAAAAGGTCGTCTGAAACCAAAAATCAGGTTTCAGACGACCTTTTTTCATATCGATACATTACGCAAAGCCAAACGCAGAGGAGATTTAATTAACAGCCGATAAGATGGCGTTTAATAAAGACGTGGGGAATCTACGCATAATTCTTCTTTTTTCGATCGGTAACACGTCCAGCTTTTGCCTTTGAATGTACGCTCGGTGGCGGTGTAAGTCTTGTTATTCATCAGTTTGGTCGAA
>NZ_KV821565.1:0-209 GCF_001815675.1 Neisseria sp. HMSC065D04 | reverse complement strand
CCCCGACGAAGCCAAAGTTCAGACGACCCTGCTGAACGAAGCCGTCCTCTGCCGCCAAACCGTCGCCAACGGCAGCGGCAACGTCGTCTCCATGGCACCGATGAAAGTGTTCCAAACCGATACCGCCTTCCCCGAAGCACCCGACGGCTGGCTGGTACTCAGCATGGAACACAGCGGCAGCCGCGATACCGCCTACACCCACACCTTTA
>NZ_KV821564.1:0-1269 GCF_001815675.1 Neisseria sp. HMSC065D04 | reverse complement strand
CAAAGCCGACATCGCCAAAGGCGTAGCGGCGAAAGACGCAGTAGACAACAAAGGCATCAGCTTCGCAGGCGACAGCGGTACGACCGTTGCCAACAAACTGGGCGATACCGTTGCGGTTAAAGGCGATGCCAACATCACCACCACCGCAGGCGCGAACGGCATTCAGGTCGGTCTCAACAAAGACCTGAAAGTAGACAGCGTCAAAGCAGGAGATACGGTTGTGAACAACAACGGCGTCAACGTCGGCGACAAAGTGGCGCTGGGTAAAGACGGTCTGAAAGCAGGTGATGTCAACATCACTGCCGACGGTATCAACGCAGGCGGTAAGAAAGTGACCGGCGTCGCCGCAGGCACCGTCGCCGCAGGCAGCACCGATGCCGTCAACGGCGGACAACTGCACCAGGTTTACGAACTGATCGGCAGCAACGGCGGCAACGTCAACACCGCACCGCCGTCAGTCGAAGCGGACGGCAAAGCAGGCTTGGGTAATATCAAAAACATTACCCTGGTGGACAACAGCAACAATCCGAACGTGACCAACGTTACGAACGAGACCAAGATTGCCCAGTCCAACGGTTACAGCCTCGTGACCTACAACGTCGAAGACCAAGGCATGTACGTGACCAACAACGTCATCGAAGCCGTAGGCCGTATGAACGAACAAGGCATCAAGTTCTTCCATACCAACGACGGCGAAGTGAATCCCGACGTACAGGCACGCAACAGCGAAGACTCCAGCGCGAGCGGCGCATACGCCACGGCGGTCGGCTTCCAAGCCGCCTCCAAAGGCACCAACGCCATCGCCATCGGTAAAGGCGCCAAAGCCAACGCCGAGAACACCATCGCCATCGGTACCGGCAACATCGTCAGCGGCAAAAACTCCGGCGCCATCGGTGACCCGACCGTAGTAAGCGGCAACAGCTCTTACTCCATCGGTAACAACAACAACGTATCCGCCGACAACGCCTACGCACTGGGCAGCAACATCAAAGCCACGGTCAACGACTCCGTCTACCTCGGCGACCGCGCCCAAACCCAAGGCATCCATACGGCCGATGCGGCCAAAGGCGAAGCCTACACCTATGGCGGTCTGAACGACAAAGCCGTGGCAGGCAAAGCAGGTTCGGCTGCCGCCGCGAACAAAGTCGCCGGTGTCGTCACCGTCGGCAACGGTACGGACGAGACCCGTCAGGTACAAGGTGTGTCGGCAGGTGTGGTATCTGCGGATTCGACCGATGCGATCAACGGCAGCCAGTTGTATTACACCAA
>NZ_KV821563.1:0-444 GCF_001815675.1 Neisseria sp. HMSC065D04 | reverse complement strand
TGGACGGCACCTTCCATTGGTGCTGGGCGATAAGCTGACCGTTTTCGTTGTAGTCGAAGCAGGTGATGCTGTGGCGGTTGGCGGCGCGGACGAGGTTGCCGTCCAAGTCGTAGCCGTAAACGGTTTCCTGAACCTTGTCGTTATCGCGGGCGAGGGTGTGGATTAGGCGTCCCAATATATCGCGTTTGAACTCGGTAATCCGCAGCGGGGTTTGGCTGTCGAGGTCGTCTGAAAGCGGGGCGGCGTCTTTTTTGGGGACGGGCTGTCCGCCCAGCTGCGCCATCAGTTTGGCGGCGAGGGAGGCGTCGTCGCCGAATTCGCGCTGCTCGACCAGCTCGTTGCCGGCATTGTAGCGGTAGCCGGTGAGCTTATGGTCGAAACCGCTTTCGGCAATGAGGCGGTCGAGGACGTCGTAGGCAAAGCGGTAGCGCGCACCGTTTTCAT
>NZ_KV821562.1:0-486 GCF_001815675.1 Neisseria sp. HMSC065D04 | reverse complement strand
ATGAAAACGGTGCGCGCTACCGCTTTGCCTACGAAGTCCTCGACCGTCTGATTGCCGAAAGCGGTTTCGACCATAAACTGACCGGCTACCGTTACAACGCCGGCAACGAGCTGGTCGAGCAGCGCGAATTCGGCGACGACGCCTCCCTCGCCGCCAAACTGATGGCGCAGCTGGGCGGACAGCCCGTCCCCAAAAAAGACGCCGCCCCGCTTTCAGACGACCTCGACAGCCAAACCCCGCTGCGGATTACCGAGTTCAAACGCGATATATTGGGACGCCTAATCCACACCCTCGCCCGCGATAACGGCAAGGTTCAGGAAACCGTTTACCAATACGACCCGGACGGCAATCTCGTCCGCGCCGCCAACCGCCACAGCATCACCTGCTTCGACTACAACGAAAACGGCCAACTCGTCGCCCAACACCAATGGAAGGTGCCGTCCAAAGAAGAAAACGCCCGAAACGGTTTGCCCGAAACCGACTGGC
>NZ_KV821561.1:4538-31079 GCF_001815675.1 Neisseria sp. HMSC065D04 | reverse complement strand
TGTGCTGTCCCAGCGCATCGGTAATGCGCGCCAGCTGTCCTTCGGGGGTGTAGGCCAGACGGGTTTCGTAACCGGAGCAGTCGGTAATGAGGTCGGGTTGGCGGTTTTCATTGTAGTGATAGGCGGTGCTGCTGCCGTTCGGATCGGTTACCGACAGCAACAGGCCGTTGTCGGCGTATTCGAAACGGGTGGTATGTTTCAGCGGGTCGGTATGGGTCAGCAGGTTGCCCGCTTCGTCGTAGGTATAACCGTCATAACGGCCTTCCGCATCGCTTTTACGGATCAGGCGGTAGCAGTCGTCATAGTCGAAATGCAGGATGGCGCCGTCGGGGCGGACGATGGCCTCCACCTGCCCCTCGTTGCTGTACTGATAGCGGGTAACACGCCCCATCGCATCGGTGTGGCTGAGCAGACGGCCCAAACCGTCGCGTTCCATCAACACGGCGCTGCCGTCGGCAAACACCCGTTTGGTCAACTCGTTGTTGTAGTCGTAATGGTATTGCTCGGTACGACCCAATACGTCGGTTACCTCGGTATAACCGTCGTGATAGGTAAAGCGCCATTCCTCGCCCAAAGAAGTCCAGTTGCGCAACACCTTGCCGGTCGGGGTGTAATGGTCGTATTCGTATTCCGATACCAACCCTGCCGCATCCGTGTGCGACACCATCAGATTGTTTTTATAGCCGAAGCTGCGTTTGACGTTGCCGTCGCGGCCGATGACGCGGACCAAGTCGCCGCTGCCGTTGTATTCGTAGCGGACCAGCGGACTGCCGACCCGGGCCGTTTCGCCGAAGACGGGCAACCCCTCCAGCAGCGACACCGAAAGCAGCCGCATTTTAGGCGACTGTTCATCCGCCACATTGCCGAAGTTCAGCGAGAACACCCGGCCGTTGCCGTCGATGACGTATTGCGGCAGACCGGTCAGCGGATGATAGACGAAACGCTGATGGTTGCCGTTGGCGTCTTCCACCGCCACCAGCGGGAAGAGGGTGGAATCTTCGTCCGAACCGTCTTCCGCCACCACCAAAGGCGCAAAACGCAGCGCTATCGAACCGTCCAGCGAAGCAATGACATAATGCCCGTCCGGATTTTTGCTGAACCAAATCTGTTCGCTCTCGAACAAGACCGGTTCTTCATCGTCTTCATCGACTTCCGGCAGCGGGAACAAACGACCCTGATCGTCGATATAGGCCAATCCCGCCGCATCGCGGATGATGCGTTGGCAGCCGGGTACGCTCCAGCCCTCGCCGAGCCAGCCGGTACCGTCTTGGTCGGAATAATAGCTGCGGCTCCAAACCAGTGGCAGGATGCCTTCAAAGGCAAAGTCGGTTTCATTCTCCAAAAACTTCAACCCGTGAATCGGATTGACCGGGCGGCCGGCACCAGCAGCATTTTTACAGGAAATACAGGGTTTGGGCGGCAGTTTCTTCTTGAATTTGTTGTTCATGTGGAACATATCGCCGGCGCGAATGATGTGGCGCTTGCGGATTTTAACCGAAGAGGAGTGCATCATCGGCCAGGCGGGTTTGGTGGCGGTGCGGGAAAGCACACCCTTGCGGCCCGGCAGGGCGGGTTCGTCACCGGTGGTGCGGTTGGTTTTACTGGCCTTAAAGACGAAGGCGGGCTTGCGGTTGAGGCGGACATCTTTGGCAACGGTTTTGGCGTTGCCCAAGTCGGCGAAGAGCGGGAAGGGGATGGGCGGTGTAACAGGAGGAGCGGGAGGGGGCGCCCAGCAGAAATCGGGGAGGGTACAGATTACATAGAAGTCGCTGTCTTTACGGGCGATTTTATTGAATGCCATGGCGGCTTGCTCCTGTTGGGGATAGGGTCGTCTGAAAGATGGATGAGTGAGAATTTAGGGTTTCAGACGACCTTAATGTTTTATCGGGTTATGTAAGTTATTAATTTAACGGAGTGAGTAAATCAGATAAATCATACTTCCAGTCAAGTAAGTTATATTCCCAATTTGATACTAGACTAGACGTAAGTCTATTATGTTCTGTAATCTTTTGAGAAAGAAAAAATCCAGTATCTAGGTCTTTCCAATAGCATAGTTGCCATTTATTTAATTCTCCCCCATTAATTATATCTTTTATGTATATTTGTGATTTAAAATTTTCTAGAACTTTATTTGAATAACAATAAAAATTTAAAATCTCATCATTAAAATCATCCCCTTTGAATTCATATTCTATCAGATAAAAATTTTCCCAGTTTACATGAAATAAATCTTCCCAAATACTTGCTCCTTTAGGAGTGAGGAAACACCACCCTTCTTTAATTAAGATTAATCCGTCTTTTATCATTGAAGTAAGTTCATTTTCAATATCTTTTATTGTAATGTTCATCAAGTAAGTTGGTGTATTGAAAAATTCTTTCCAATCTTTTCTTATAAAATCAGAGTATTTGGTTTGCATCAACTATAGGGAATCCAATATAAAATACCTGGTAATTTTTGATATATAAAGTGATTTCATGGAATCATTCTAAATAGAGTTTTTCTAAATAGAGTTTTTGAAATAATGCTCATTACTTTCTTACTCTATAGTCCAGAGAAACCTATATGGGTATATTTATAAAGTTCCTCCGCATTCATGATATTGTCGTCTTTCTTGGGGATGAGGTCGTCTGAAAGCTGGGTGAATGAGGGTTTAGGGTTTCAGACGACCTATGTGTGGTTTATACGTGTGCTGCCAAAGATGGCGGGATTGGGATAAATTCATCCTGCGAATCCCGACAAGCTTGGGCGGCTGCGATTTGGTCTGCCCGTTCGTGTCGGGCGATGAATCTGAGCTGGCATGCCGCAATTTCCAGTTCCTCCGGAAAAGATGTGCGGTAGCTGCAATCGATGCGGCGTTGTTCTACATCGACGAGGATGGTGTCCAATACCATATCTTTGCACAGTGACGAGTTGGTTGCCGTATGGGCGTGGACGAACACGGTTTCTACCGGCAAATCAACGGTAAATCGTTGGTTGGGTGCTTGGAAGGAATGCACCATGCCGGTAAAGGTCAGTTCGTAAATATGGTTGGGTTTCAGATGGGGAAGCTGCAACGAGGGATGGGCGCCGTTCCAATAAGCCATAGAAAAATCTTCAGGCAGTAGCGGGGCGCGGTTGGCTATCCATTGCGCATCGGCAGTGCCGGTATGTTTGGCTCGCAGTGCGAAATAACGGGGCATAAAGCCGAAGCCTTCGGGCGCGGCTTTATCGGACGGATCTCGCACGGGGTGTGCGGGGTCGTAGATTTGATGCGCTTTCAGCGTCCGCTTGAACCCGTTTTTTTTGAGTTCGGCCTTCGGATAGTAGCCGATACCGATGGCGTTCTGCTGATAGCCTGTGTGGTCGTCTTCGACTGCGCTGCCGCCAAAGGCAAACTCATAGCGGATAGGCAGGGAAAGGATGGGGTCGGGTTCGCTCAAAGACCATCCTGCCGCCTCCCGCACCCAGTAACGTTCCCCCGTAAGCGCCAGGCTTTTTTGGTAATCGCCGATACTTACAGATACGGTAAATTGCCGAGAGGGGACATCGTCGGGTGCATAGGCGGTGGCATTGACGACCAAGTCGGTTTTGGGCTTGTAGAGGCTGAAGTCGCTTTCAAACTGAGTTGAGGTTTGCGAAGGATCGCCGTAATAGGTATCGGCAAACGTGAGCGGCGTTTGCTTACGGGCAAACGAAAGCTTCGTTTTTCCTGTTTCCGGGTCAATTTCAAACTCGTAGCTGACTTTGGCGACGACTACATCATAAGCCCGATCTGTTTGGTCGATGTTTTTAAACTGCTGCGTATGAAAGCAGGTAAAGTTCTGCAACTCAAACATGGCGTATCTTCTCTAGTTGATATCGACTTTTTTGCCGTCGATGTCCACTACTTTGGTGCCGACGATCTTGATCGTTTTGCTGACGATGCTGATTTTGTTTTTATCAATCAAAATCATGGAACTACCGACTTGTATGGTAATTTTCTTGCCTGCGGACAGGGTGATGTTTCGACCTGCGTTGAGGCCGATGTTCATACCGGCGTTGAGCCCCATCACCAAGCCGACGCTATGCATTTCTGCACCGACGACATTGGTCATCCAGCCTGCCCCGACGTTCAGCATATAGCCGGCACCGATGTTGGTCATCTGTCCGATGCCGACATTGTTCATACCGTTCAGGCTGACGGTTTCCTGTTTGTTGCCGCCGATACTGCTGACTTCGTTGGCAACAACGGTCTTGTTGCGGTTTGCACCGACGGTCAGCGCTTGGTTTTTGCCGACAGCAACGTTCTGATCTTGTCCGACAGTCAACGCTTGGCTCTGACCTATGCCTACTTTTTCGTTCAAGCCAACAGAACGGCTGCGATTTTTACCCACATTGACGCTTTGGTCTTTACCTACGCTGGTACTTTGGTTGTCACCCACACTAATGCTTTGGTTTTGGGTAATGCTGGAGGTCTCGTTTTGACCCACCGATTTTGTGCGGTTTTGGGTAATCGAAGCCGTTTCGTTTTTTTGGACGGTTTTCGCCCGATCGCCTACTACCGTAACCGTTTCGTTGTTACCGATTGTGGTGGTGCGGTCGTTGTTGACGTTGCGGGTTTCGTTATTTTTAACCAGGGAGGTTAGGTCTTTTTGCGCTTGGAAATTGACCATCTCGGAACCGGCAGTATCGTTGAACATCAATTCGTTGAAGTTGGACAACGGCGAATTGAAACTCTTGCTTTTGATACCGGACTGCTTGGCCGCGGCAGGAAAGCCCCATGGCGGCGACATTGCGCTGTTGTACAGACGACCTAATACAATCGGCCGGTCGGCATCGCCGTTGATGAAGTCAACCAGCACTTCTTCACCGATACGCGGTGTGTTGATAGAGCCGTATCCTGCTCCGGCAGAACCTTGCGTTACCCGAACCCAGTTGGAGCTGTTTTCATCCATTTTGCCGTAGCGGTCCCAATGGAATTGGACTTTAATATCGCCATACTCGTTGGTATAAACCTCTTCTCCGGCAGGACCTGTTACCGTAGCCGCCTGTGTACCCAATACTTTGGGTTTCGGCGTTTTAAGGGGAGGGCGGTATGGGTAGGATTTGGGCAATACGCGGAACGAAATTCTGAATTTGCCGATACGGTCGCCGGTAGTATAGCCGGCTTCTTCAAAATCATAATCTGCTTTCAGAATGGTGTATTCGGTATTGGATGAGGAATGCGGGTGTTTGCTCAGGGTAAACGTATAACCCGGAGCTACTGTCAAGGCAGTACCCGAACCGGTAATGATCTTGGTTTGGCTTTTCAGATCTTCACTGCGTACCTGACTGTAATTTTGTGCTTCGGATACATCGCTAAAGCCGGTATAAAAATCATAATGTTCCATAGGAACAGAACTGAAATCGTGAACCGAATCAGAAGATTTCATTGGGACTTTGGCGTTTTTATAGTTGTATTCTTGAGTCACGAACTGACTGGATTTCAAGGCATCACGTTCCTCCCAAACATCGATATAGGCGATGTTGGGTGCACCAGGCGCAGTATTTTTGGAATGGTAAGGAATGTTGGGAGAAGGGATGGCTTCTAGAGTACCGACATCATCAGCGATAACGAGCTCGTGCGAACCGTTGCTGTGGGTAAAATAATAGTAGATACCTTCCTGTTCAAACAGGCGGTTTAGGAAATTAAAACTGTTTTCCTGATATTGGACACAAAATCCTCTGGTACGATAGCCTTTTTGGCATTTTACCTGGAAGGGAAAGCCGAACGGCGACAAGACTTCATTGGCAATATCCAGAACGGACTTGTCGACAAATACCCTGCTGTCCGTATTTTGGGTGAGATACCACATAAACGGACGGGCTGTACAGGTGTAGGCATGATAGTCTTCTTCGTCTTCATCTTCGCCAATGTAACCGAAGTCGGTAACCAAACCGTTCAGATAGCGCGGGCTGCCTGCTTCTGTGTCAATTTCCAATGTTATAGGCTGACCGATAATATCCTTGCCTTGTAAATTGGAATCTTTGGAAACCAAAGTAATATTAAATTCAAAAAGGTTGGAAACAAATTCTGTTCCAAGCATTTTTTTGAATAAAAGTTGTGATCCCAAAGGTGTATGAGCAACGACTGTTCTATTCATTTCGGGAAATTCCTTGTTGACATTAAAAACCAATTTCGCTTGAGTGTCGGTTTTTCTATTTTCAATCATGCATAGGGTTGCGGCAGCAGCATGTTGGAATGAGCGGTTTCAGACGACCTGCTTACATTCTCATTATGACCATCAAACGCACTGAAAATTCCTTAATTTGTTTAAATTAAAGGGATTGAAGGCTGTGGAAGTAGTAAATTCAAGTACAACGTTTTTGCCTTGGATGTTGTATTCGACAACGGTAGTGTTTCCTGTCTGGCGAATGATTTTCCCTTTTTCAATCAGGCGGAATATTGACCATGGTCCGGTTGAACTGATACCCGCACTATTGATTTGAGGGGAGGAAATATCTATTTTTGCCAAGGCGTTTTCTTCTTTTGAAGGCCAAGTAAAGGTTGCAGGATTGACTGGACCGTGACTGTATACATAGCTTTTCCCTGCATAAGAAACATTCACACTTTCCAAGCTGGAGTCAAGAATCAAGACTTTGACTGTAAAGTCAAAAGTGGGTGTTTCCGAGCCTTTGTCAAAATATCCTTGTCGGATTGCCGCTATGTTGTTCAGTCTGGAAAAACGGTCTTTAAATGCGCTGTTTTTAGCAGTCAAGGTTTCCAGTTTTTCTGAACGTGCCAATACGGCGGCTTCACCTGATAAATTGGTAAACTTGCTGTACATGCCGTTTGGACCAAATATGTTGGTGAAGCTTTCTAAGGCAACATTGTTTTCAGAACCTCTGTCAAAAGGGTAACCCTGTTCGTGTATTTCTTGGCAACTGTTTGTTACGGTTGCCAACTGTTTTTCCAAGGTTGACATGAGCTTTTCATCAACAATTTTGTCGGTGTTTTTCAAAATAATCTCAGAAAAGCTGTCTAACATTGGGCGGAAGGGCATAGGAAGACGGTTTACTTCAGCTTTGTATTTCACAAACGGATCATCAGGAGGCAAATCTACCCCTTTTTCGACTGCGACATTAACGGCAACCAAATAAACGTACAAATCATTAATGGCTTCAGTAACGCTGTTAATAGCCGGAGGTTGATCATTTGTGGTTTCAGTTAAACTATGGAAATCCGCAAAAGCATCATCAACGGGAGTGGCCAGTTTTAAAGCAGACAATTCATTTTTTACATTAGCCTCTCCTTCAGCATCTAGGAGCTTTGATAGTCCTGCTCTATTTAACCAGTCGGCAATTTTACTGTCTGCTTTATCCGTTATCTTTTTATCAATGGTAAGCGTCGTATTGTCGCTGATACCTTTGATGATATTGACTAAAGGAGAATTTTTCTCTGATAGAAGCTTGGCAATCTGAATACTTTCTCGAGATGACTTGGGCGTAACCAATGACAAATCAGACAAATAGTTATTCCATGCCTTGATGTAATTGCCGAAATAAAGCCTTTGAGCATCTGAAAGAACAGAAGCTTTGCTTTGGCTTTGTGATGCATAACTACCCAATACCCAGTTGTCTTCATTAAAAAACTGTTCTGCCGATTTGACCATAGTAGGTAAGACTTTGGTAATGTAAGCCTCTTTGGTATAAATGAAGTTAATCGGTTCTTTTAAAGCTCCGCCGGTTTTGCGACGAAACAATAAGTGACTTTGTACGCCGCCCATGCTTGAAAAAGAAACAGGTGTGATTCCTTCTTTGCCTGAGATAGCGACTGTGTTGATGGTATCTTCCAGTACCATAGTGGCAATATCTCTTTGTGCAATTTCCTGCCTGCGGCGTTCTACCAATTCTTCATCATAGGGTACGCTGGGAGTAATGCTTTGTTTGGAGAGTATTTGGTTTAAAGCTTTCTCAAGAGATTTTTTCTGTTGCTCACTCATACCTGAAGATTCTGCTTTAGACAAATTAGTCATCAGCCAATTTTGCATAAAAGCGGCATCAAAATGTTCTTTGTCGTACATCATCAGATAAGCTTTTAAAGCATTGTAACCATTGATGCCGTCTGAGCCGCTGGTTGTACGCAGAAGTTCATCTAATTTAAAACTGATTAACGGCATCACATTGTCTTGAAGGATTCTCCGGTAGGCAGATTCCCCAACGTCTTCCATTTGTCCGCCTTGATAAAGGCCCATACGATAGCTGAGGGGAGGGGAGGACAGATCGGGAATCTCTCTACTGCTGGTTGTATCTTTGACATGTTCTGCAAATGTTACTGCTTTAAGTAGGTCGGGGGCTTCTGTGTATTTCTTCGCCTCTTGACCCAGTTTGGTTGCTTTATCGCCAACCTGCTCAAGATATGAGCGATTATTCGAATAACTGTTCAGCATCATGGCTAAGCAGGCAGCGACTATGGTGACAATAGCTCCAATGCCTAACCAATAGAGCATTTGTTTTTTGACAAACCAAGATTTATTTTCTCCTGCCAGGTTTGCTTCACTAAGGATGACATCAGAGAACAGTCTGTGCAGGAAAAAGCTTCGCTCGTTGTTTTGAGTTTTGGTTCGATCCGAATCCAAGTATTTTTTCGATAATTGGAAATCGTTTTGCAAGCCATCCAAGATGGGATTGAAATGTTGTCCCGTTTGGGTGCCACTTGAGAAATAAACACCTCTCCACGAGATAGGTTGCTCAAATTTTGAAGATTTAGATAATTCTTTAAATAGGGAAAGCACCGCCTGATTAAGACGTTCAAATTCTTCAGGAAAAGCAAAAGCCGCTGCTTTATCTTCAGAAGATTCCAATTGATGGATGGTGCCCAACATAGAAGAGCGCAGTTTATCAACAACTTCCGATAAAGCATTGGAAGCAGTGGCAATTGGAGTTTCCATTCCTTCGGTATCAGAAAGAGAAATACCCAAATATTGGTTTCTTTGTTCTTCCGTCAGATGATCGAAGAATTTGTCAAAACCATGCAGCAAATCCAGTTTGGTTATCATAAGATAAACAGGGAAATGTATACCTAATTTGGTATGCATTTCGTGGATTCTTTTGCGAAGTTCTGCAGAAATTTCGGTAATATTGGTTTTACCGCCTAAAAGGTCGTCCACTCCTACGGTAACTACTACACCGTTGATAGGTTGTTTGGGGCGGTAGCGCTTCAGTAGGGATACAAATTCCTCCCAGTCGCTGGAGTCTTTATTGCTGTGGTTGTCATGTAAAGACAATCTGCCTGCAGTATCGAGAAGTACGATTTCATCGGATAAAAACCAATCGCAATCGCGTGTTCCTGCCAAGCCGCTTACAGATGTTCCTAGAGTGCTTTCTAGAGGGAAGTTGAGACCAGAGCGTTTTAATGCTGTTGTTTTACCAGAACCGGCAGCACCTAAAACAACGTACCACGGCATTTGATAAAGATATTGCCCCTCTTCCAATCTTGCCAATAAACTATTTTTAGATCTGGAAAATTTTGCGTTTTTCAGTACTTTATCCATTTCGGCAAACTGACGGCTCATTGAGCTGACATCGCTTGCATTTTTTAAAATGGGTTCTTGTGCTGCACGAATTTCCTTCAGTAAGGCAGCGTTTCGACGTGATTCACGATATTGGCGAAATATGGCTTTAGCCAACCAAATGCCGATAATGGCCGCACACACGGCAAAGCGAATGGTCTTGTTTGCTAAAGGACGGATTTCACCTATGGAAATCAGTGGACCGATAAACCATACCAATATAATCAGACCGGTGATACCCAGCATTACCCATAGGGAACGGGAGCCTAGAAAATAAAGAATTTTTTTCATATTTGTTTTTCCGTATCAATCCAATTTCAGATTATTGATGTGTACTTACATCACTGCTTGGCTGAGTAGTGGAAGTATTGGTTTTTACTTCTACTGCACTACCCAGTTTGGGGCCGGTTCCAGTTGTGAATAGGGTGATTTCAACCCTTCGGTTTTTGGCTCTATTTTCCAAAGTATCATTTGGAGCAACAGGATCGGTCGAACCACGTCCCTCTGAACGAATACGAGCTCCGCCATTTTTGATGTAATTCAATAAAATTTCTTTTACTGCATCTGCACGAGCTTGAGAGAGATGCCAGTTAGATGGGAAGTTCAAGCTCTGAATGGGCTGATTGTCAGTATATCCGGTCACTACGATTTGCCCTTCTACGCTATCCAAAGCTTGGCTGACTCTTGCCAAAACAGGGTAATATTGGTCTTGAATTTGTGCAGAACCAGACTCAAATAGACCGTCACCCAAAATAGTGACTGTACTTCTATCTTGAAAGTCTTCTACAGAGACTAGCTTTCTAGCAATTTCATTTTCCAATAAAGGACGTAGTCGGACAGTACTTTGTGTTTCTTTCTGTTTAGCCGTAACAGAAGGGAGTTTGAGATTGTTAACTTTTGTACTGGCGACATCAAAGTCATCACCTAAAGACCATTGCATTGCAAAATAGCCCACCCCCAAGACGACTGCCCCTAAAACACCTACAACCCATAAAGGAATAGAAAGCCTTTGTTTTCGTTGGATAGTATTTGTGATTATTGGATTGTGTTTGAAAAGATCGGCAGTTTGATCCGGTCGTTTACTATGAATTAAGGCGAGCAAATCTCTTTTAATTTTGTCGATTTCGAGTTCGCCGCTATTCAACACTTGATATTTACCTTTGTAGCCAAACTGCAAACACAAGTACATAAACTCTAATAAATCAATATTTTTATCCGGATCCTGTTTCAAATTTTGAATAATCTCAAAAAAACGTTCCCCGCCCCATGTTTCGTCATAAAAAGATACCAACAGACTGTTTTTTGACCAGGTTTCATCTGCCCAGCCTGCACGAACAGCCAATTCATCTACGAATGTACATAGACAGTATTTTGCAGCTTGGATAGCGTCGTATCTTGCTCCATTTTTTTCAGCATTTTCTTCAAAATTATTGATTAAGAGAGAAAATTTGTTGATTAAACTGTCCGTAGACAATTGACTGGTAGTCTGCTGCATCGCATTGACTAAGATAAAAACCGGTTTGGCCGCCTCAATCAACGGGTTATAAATATTTGCGGTGCTGTGAGCAGCATTATTCTGGTTATCCATAATGAAATTCCAAATTGAACCAAATTAACTTAAAGACTTGATTGCCCAAAATTCAACATCTAAATTCGGAAAATTACCGGCTAAATGGAAGGCCATGCCTGATGAAGTATCAAACATGTCCCACAGCTCGTGCTTTTTGTCCAATTCAAAATAGACATAACCGCTGTGGTATGGCAATTCTCGGGGCGCTACAGATAAAGCATGAACCCTGATTCCAGGTAGATGGTAAGCAACCAATTCTTTTACTTTCTCCACAGTACCTATTTTTACTACGCTCGGAATTTTTTGGCGCAATGCTTCGTTCGGCATATCGGCTTTGATAGCAAGGACAAACGAGGCTTTATCCAATAGGCTTTGATCTGGTGTTTGAGCAACGCGAGTGGCTTCATCACGCATATCCAGCGGAATCCTAATCGCGCGTTGTTCAAGAACGATGGATAAGGATTTACGCAGATTGAAAAACAATTTGCCAAAGCATGAGGCTAGGTCATTATGCTCATAGACAGGGATATCGCCTACTTTGCGAGAAGGCAGGAAGGTCATTAAATCAGCACATAGTTTGGATAAATTAATGAATAATTGTTCAGGGTGCGTTTGTCGTGCCCCTTCATTTTCATGATGCAAATATGCCAAATAACGATTAATGGTTTGAAGCATCATGAAATCCATAACTTCAACAGAGCCGCCGGTATTAGGATCGTTCACTGCATTGGCCAGACTATTGCTTTTTTGCATCAATAAACCATAAATTTCTGAAATATAAGCTTTCAGGTGTGGTTGTTTTTGGCTTCCGAGGCAAGGCGGGATATATGATTCATCTAAAATAATTTCAAAGTCTGCAGAGCTGGATCGGATAAGTGCAATGGGCAGGGCAGTTTGTCCACTGGTTAAGTCATTTTCTAAAACCAACATCGGATTAAGATCTGCCAGTGTTACTTGGCGACCATCTAATTCAGTATTTGTAGTGTCTGCTAGAGTTTTATTAAAGGCTTTGTAGCGACATGAGTCTGAAGAGTCCTGATCTGGGAAATAAATTTCATTATTTACAGAAGAAGGCAGGGTAACGGCAAGGCAGATTTTGGTGTCTTTAATATTTGCAGGGACTTTTAAACTCAAATTTTCAAGCTGTTTTTGAGAGAATAAAAATACAGAACCATCAGGAAAAACACCTTCTGCTTCATTAATACCGATTACCCCCCGTTTGAGGCCGTCTGAATTTAATACCAGCGAAGAGAATCCCCAAAAATGACCCTCTTGAGAAACGGCTAATTGGCGTAGACCGGATTCAAGGTAACGTTCAAATTGTTGGAAATGTTGAGGGGTAATAAAGATACCCTCCGACCAAACTACTTTTGCTTCTATTGCCATGCCTTTTATCCTTAATCTTTTAGTTATTATTTTTCTTCACGGAAAACGCCTTTACTAAGGTCATTGCCGTATTTACGAGTTTTTCCATTTTCTTTAATTTTTTTATCGTCAGGGTGTCGTTCTTTATATTCTTTCAACAAGTCCTTCATTTCTGACTTTGATAACTGGGTTAATTTATTTTTGCCGACATTTACATAGAAATAATGTTTGCCAAATTGATACCATCGTTTCTTCTGCTTCAATAATACCAATTGCCATTGACTGTTATCCAAATCTCGATAACTTGCGACTACACCTAGATATTTCAGGTGGGAATCCATTTTGATTGGCAATATGGTAACCGTATCGGGATGCAGCATGAATTGGTTTTGCTGAATTAATTTATCACCTAAATTTTCTTTGGCGTTGTTGGTAAGTTCAAAATAGTTTGATTTTTTGAACTCCCCGTCAGAAGACAACTGATATAAATCCAATCTGATGGGAGAAGGTTGGCCAACTATATTAGGATTCGCATCAGGGGAAACTATGATTTGTACATCAATTTTTTCTCCGCTCTCATCAGATTCTTTAGGCGGTTTATGGTCGGAAGCACATGAGCTCACCATTAAGGATATCATTAAGAATGATATATATTTTATTAGTTGTTTATGCATTTTAAATTGCCTTCAAGTCCATCAATATTGATTACGTCTGACAACAAATACTTCAATCAGTCATGCAATATATGACTACTGGAGAAATAAATAGGTTCGTTATAATTAATTAGAAAGACTAAATTTTTTTAATATTTTCTAAAATTATAAAGTATTTTTCTTGCGAGGTTTATATTTATATTGATAAGTAAAGTCATGGTTACTTGCATCAATATTTACACTTAAAACTTGTTTGCCTTGAGTTGCACAAGTAAGCAGTTCGCGACTGATTTGCGGTAAAACTGTATTGGTCAGAATCGCATCAATCATGCGGCCACCTGACTCAACTTCTGTGCAGCGCGAAGTAATCAGCTTGAGCACTTCTGGCGTGTAGTGAAGGTCGATACCGTGGTTATCTTTAATTCGGTCTACGATACGACCTAATTGCAATTCCACAATTTTTGAGAGCATATCGTCGGATAACGGATAGTAGGGAATCACCTGCATGCGGCCTAGTAGTGCGGCAGGGAAAGTTTTCAACATGGGAGCACGCAAGGCTTTGGTTAAACCTTCCGGAGTAGGCAGCATTTCAGGGTCATCACACATATCCATAATCAAATCCGTACCTACATTAGTAGTCAGGATAATGATGGTATTTTTGAAATCGATATAACGGCCTTCACCATCTTCCATCCAACCTTTGTCGAATACTTGGAAAAAGATTTCATGCACATCCGGATGTGCTTTTTCTACTTCATCAAGCAAGATGACGCTATAAGGTTTACGTCGCACGGCTTCGGTCAGTACACCGCCTTCACCATAACCGACATAGCCCGGAGGCGCACCTTTTAGGGTGGATACGGTATGAGCTTCCTGATATTCGCTCATATTGATGGTAATTACGTTTTGTTCACCGCCGTACAATGTATCGGCTAGAGCCAATGCTGTTTCGGTTTTACCCACGCCTGAAGGGCCTGCCAACATGAAAACACCGATAGGTTTGTTGGGGTTATCCAGATTCGCGCGTGATGTTTGGATACGACGGGCGATTGCATCCAAACCGTGACGTTGACCAATGATACGTTTGTTTAAAGTATCGGCAAGTTGCAAGACCGCCTCAACTTCATCTTTCATCATTTTGCCGACGGGAATGCCTGTCCAGTCTGCTACAACGTCAGCAACGGTGCGGCTGTCCACTAAGGGCATAACCAGCGGTTGGATGCCTTGCAGTTTTTTCAGTTTGTTAACCAACTCTTTTTGGCGGGTATGCAGCTGCTTGGTTTCTTTCTCAGCCGTTCCTTCTTCCGCTTGCATGATTTGTTCACGTACTTCTAACAGCTCAGTAACCAAGTCTGCTTCAGATTTCCATCTGTCTTCTAATTTTTTCAGACGACCTTCGACTTCAGTTAATTCTTTGCCAATATTGGTTATCCGTGTTTCAGAATCGAAACTGAGTTTTTTCTCACGTTCCAAATTTGCTTGTTCAAGTTTTAATGCCTCGGATTTCTTCCGTAAAAATTCAATACTGCCGGGAACAGCATGCTGGCTGACAGCAACACGCGCGCAAGCGGTATCAATCAAACCGACAGCTTTATCGGGAAGTTGGCGTGCAGGTATGTAGCGATGGGAAAGTTTTACGGCTGCCTGAATTGCTTCATCGAGAATAATCACGTTATGGTGTTTTTCCAAAGAAGCGTTTAATGCTCTAAGCATGTTGATGGCTTTGTTTTCGTCGGGCTCATCCACTTGCACCACTTGGAAACGGCGGGTCAGGGCAGGGTCTTTCTCAAAGTATTTTTTGTACTCTGCCCATGTTGTCGCACCGATAGTACGCAGTTTGCCTCGGGCGAGCGCAGGTTTGAGCAGGTTGGCTGCATCGCCTGTACCGGCTGCACCGCCGGCGCCAATTAAGGTATGGATTTCGTCGATAAAGAGCACAATTGGGGTCGGGCTGGATTCCACTTCGTCCATAACCGCTCTAAGGCGTGATTCAAATTCTCCGCTGACGCTGGCACCGGCTTTGAGCAAACCGATATCCAGCAGGATTAATTGAACGTCTTTCAATCCGGGCGGAACATCTCCGGCCGCCAGACGTAATGCCAATGCTTCGACGACGGCTGTCTTACCGACACCAGCTTCGCCTGTCAGAATCGGATTGTTTTGACGGCGGCGCATTAGGATGTCAATCATTTGCCTGATTTCGGCATCGCGACCTGTCAGGGGATCTATTTCGCCATTTTTAGCTTTTTCAGTGAGATTGCTGCCGTATTTGGCCAAGGCACTTTCTTTGTGAGTAGCGTTAGGCTCCGAAGATAAGGCATTTTGGGTAACATCAAGATTTTCTTCAGAGTTTGCAGTAATAGCGATGATATTGTTCGCCAATGTTTCAGGTTTGATTTTGAGGAATTCGGATGAAATATTGGCCAAAATGCTCTGCAAAGTCTTATTTTCAAGCATGGTGTAGAAAATATGAGCAGTACGGATTTTGTCGGTACCGAATTTGAGCGAGCTGTATGTCCAAGTTTGCTCGACAAGGGTTTGGATATGTTCGGAAAAATCGATAACGGCAGTAGAACCGGCAGGAAGTTTTTCAACCGCTGTCAATACATCTTTTCGGACTCTGGCTTCGTCTAAATTAAAACTGTTTATCAGGCAGAAGATATCGGTTTTATCGGTTTGCAGCAGAGAATGAAGCCAGTGAACCAACTCAACGTAGCTGTTTTCACGAAGACGGCAGAAGGTGTAGGCATTTTCCAGAGTTTTATACAAGGTGGTATTCAACTTGCCAAATAATACGCTGCGGCTGATGTTTGACATGATGTGTCCTTAATTAAGTTATTCCAAGTATGTCTAAAAATAGTTTGAAAGAAGCTTTTCCCGACAAAGGGGTCGTCTGAAAAAGCTGTTTAATGGTTGCTAACGATCAAGTCTTCGGCATCACGGGAAACATTCCCCAGCCAAGTTGTTAAGCCGAGTTGTGTTTGTCCGCCTAAGTCCATGAGCGGTACTTCTTTTTGCATTAAAACAGGCTGTATATCCCATTCATATTCATCTGCGGCAAACAACCTTACCCACTCCCGTAGGCGGGTGGTATTGATACCGTCTTTGAAGAATGATCGGTAAGCGGGTAGGGTAAGCGGACCGATAATAATGCGGAATTTGCTTTGAACATCGTAAAGCTTGTCGCCCAGCAGCAGGCCATCTCCCAGCGTATAGTTACCCATGATGCCGATTTGTGTTTTTTCTTCCGCAACCTCAACCCAATACCCAACATTGGTTTGAATGGTAACGGGGACTTTGAAATAACGGTTGAGTAATTGCTGGAGATTGGCTGCCGAACGGCTTTGCTTCATCAGCAGGCCGGCAAAATAACGCTTGGCAAATTCGTGGATTAAGCCTTTGTTATGTATGGCCGGTGTATCCAGCCCATTAAAGCTGGCGATATATTTCCCGAAACGGTCTTCAGCATTTTTATCTAAAGAAATAATGCTCTGAGCGTTGGCCCATGCCCGATAGAACAAGACAGCCAGACGGTGTTGCAACATATTGGCAAAACCGGTCCATGTCCGGTCGCCGTGTTGGTGTTGACGCTCATAGGCATATTCGGTCAAATGCAGGGGCAGGGGGCCGGATGGGCCAAACAAACCGAATCCATTAATGGAAATTTCCACATAACGCGGCGATAAGGCAACCGATTGGATGTTGCGGGGAGCAAAAATAAGCGATGGCTCTTGGCGAATCCTTATTTTTTCCATTTTCGGGCTGACGGCCTTACCCAATAATTTCCCGCCGGTAACAAATTTGACGGACTCAAGCTGGCGCAAGAGTGAAAAATAATCGTATTTATAGGGCTGAGAGGCAACTTTGTTTAAAAAGCCCGTCAGTTTTTCATCCCAGGTATCGTCCAATGCGTCGCCAAAATCTGTTTGAGCGTTAACCGGACTCATACGATTACCCTCTCTCCAACAGCAGTCGGCCAAGTAGCCATATGTCCTTGTTGGAGCGTGTCAATTTGAAGCTGTATGAATGAGTTAATCGACACCAAACGTTGGAAGTAATGGTTCAAAACCGAGCCGAACAGGAAGGGATGGATACCGCCCAATTGCGCTTCATCCAGTGTAACCGTGATTTTGATGCCTCGAACAGGTGCTGCAACTCCGTAATGACGGACTACCTTGTTCACAATGGAGGTCTCAATGCGTGTGATCGATTCAATCTGTTTTTTCAGCAAATCATTTTCAGAAGAAACAAACACCATTAAAAGCTCTTTTAAGGTGACGGGTGCATCTTCCTGATCGATGTTTAATAATGACAGATAGTTTAAGCTTAATTGGTTTAAAAACGACCAAAGCGTTCGATCCTCACTCACAGCCGCTTGAGGACGTGTTAACTTAGAAATCAGCTTAATAGAGTTAACCGGCAGGAAACCTTCAATCAGGAAATCGGACTCTCCGTCACGCGGCATCATCAGCGGTAAATCCCTACTGGTACACCAGGCATCTACGGAAAGATGCTGTATGCCGGAATTGAAAGCGTAATCCCGATTGTCGGCAAGAGACAAAAATACTTCGCTGCCCAAGTAGGAAGAACGGAAGCCGTTTTTGACAGAATTTTCCGATGGGACTCTGTCTGCACGCCGTGCTGAAAAATAAGCATGCTGAGTTTGGGCTTCGGGGAAGAGCCCCATATCCGGCGCTTTATACATCGGTGAAAATGCAACAGTTTGACGGTTGTTGGTGTCAAAACCTTTTACTTGTTCGATGGCGTAGATTTCATAATTTAAAGGTTGTGTACGGTCGATGATGACGTGGTGTTCCTGGTCTTGGATGTTTACAGGGAAGCGGGAGCTTTTTTTTCTGAAAAGGTTTACCACAGGCACCGCATTGACGGAAAAATCCTCTACACCGATCAATTCTGTCAATTCAGGTATTTTGTTGCTGAATAAAAATGAAAGACTGAAATAACGTTTGCGGTAGGTAATGATTTTTTTATTGACACCCTTATCGTTTACGATTTCTTCCAAATGTTCGGGTACTTTGGGCAAATGTCCGTCATTCTCAGCCTGACGGACAGCCTGTTTGATATCTTTTTGAGCGACAAACAGGAATTTTTCCGGCAGGCGCGCGTATTCCTGCATAATCCGGAATGCGCTGACGGATTTGTCCAAATTAAACGATAAGGCTTCATCTTCCCGAAATCCCCGATGTTCCGGTTTGGAGGACAACGGGTAATACCATTGTTTGGGGTTCTCATAACTGTGGCAAACGACGCCCACGCATTCGGAGGCCAGTAAAAACAGCAGTGCAGATGACTTAGAAAGTTCCGTACCTAAAAACACAGACAATTCATCCGGCAACATTTCCGAACATGCGCCAGGTACGCTGAGTGAGAAGTCCAAACGCAAGGCAGATTGCACTTTTTTCCCGGCAGATGCCTTGAGCGCGGAAAGCGTACTTGGTAAATAGCCGAGCGAATCGGTATATTTGGCTTTTTCTATGCGTAAAGGTAGGATTTCAGTGGTTTTGGTTACGGAAAACGGGCAACTTACCTTGAATTCGTCGATGGGTAATGAGCGCAATACTCTGCCACGTTCCAGTAGATTGATCACGTCGGCGTTGTATTGACCGGTAGGTTCCAAATTGACAATAGCTGCTGCCGGTTTCTGATTGATGAAGTCGGGGTAAACGACTTCCAAGATTCTTTGTACGAAACGGGGATATTCCGCATCCAGCTTGAGTTGGGTGCGGGCAGTGAGAAAGCTTACACCTTCCAATAGCCTTTCGACATAAGGGTCGGGGATGTCGGTTGTATCCAGTGCCAATCGGGAGGCGATTTTGGGATATTGCTGTGCAAATTCCCTGCCCATTTCCTTCAGGAAGGTCAGTTCTTTATTGTAGTAAGACAATAATTTGTTATTCAAGACCTATTTCCCCCATCTAACAAGTCAAACAACCCGGTCTCAACATCCATACTGGTTCGTAGCAGGAACTCTTTGGGATAAGGATTGAGTTTCAGGTAACCTTTGACTTCAATAATAAGTTTGTTGTGTAAAGCATCGTCATCATCGTCTACGGTATTCACGATAACTTGCAGGGTTTTGCTTTCAAGGCGTGGTTCGAAATCGATGATGGCTTGTTTGATGTTTTGTTCTACATCCTGCCATTCTATGTCGGAGAAATTCACTCCCGACAGGGGTGGAATGCCGTAATTGAGTGTGGACGAGCGCACGTTAACAGGCAGATCTTTCTCCATGGTTTCCGCTTGCATGTTGCAGGTATTCAGCAGGTAAAGAATATCGCGCAGCACTGCCTGCCGATATTGGTCAAGATTGATGACCTGATCGGGGCGTGCCTCTTTTTTTTTGCGCGGCTCTTCATCTGTCAGTCTGTCAAACAAAGAAGGCAGCAGTTGGTTTCTGAATTGCGACATGATTGATTGCGGTAGTCGGAGGATGGATAAGGTTTAACGCTGTTGTCCGAATTTAATATTGCGAATATCCAAGAGACCAAAATCATGGCTGTCGGTATACAGGTTTTTTTGACCCATGCCTGTAAAGAGCTGTTCAGCTACTTCTATCCAGTTTGTTTGCGAACAGTTCATCAACATATCCGACCATTCGGTTTCTGCATCCGGCAAAACGGCATAGCGGGCAGGACTGGTACATTGGATACATTCGCCGTCGGTAAATTTGATTTCAGACGACCTCCAGATGATGTCGAGCAACGAGCTTGGTGCTTTGAAAGCTATACTTTCAATAGAGTCCCAAGTTTGCCAATAGTAGTGGCCTTGATAGAAGAATTCATAAACAAAAGCAGTACGTACGTCGCCATCCATAATCCAGTTGCTGTCGGTTTCGGCAACCGATTTATCTGCCAGAAGATAAGTGATGTGCGCCGGCGTACCGTCGATACAGTCGGATAAGGCTTCGTAGTCGGCAGTGAGGGCAGAGCTTTTTTTCTCTGCAACATGAGCAACTAAAGAGAGTTGTTTTTGAAGAATATCGAGTTTGCTTGCGTGCTGTTCCAGAGTTTTGGGTTTTTGCTGTGTTTCCAAGACTGCTTGACGACGCATTTCGGCAGAAATGTTTTCAATAAGGTAGAGCATCAGAGGCTTTTGAGTATCGGGAAACAGTTTTTGGTATTGCCCGATTTGCTTTAAAGCCTGTTCCCATTTGGCACTCAGACAGAGGTATTGAATCAATGCCAAACGGTGTTCCTGATTGTCAGGATTTGAACGTACAAGCTCAATCATGTCCGTTAATTTAGTCTTCAAATCCATCCCAGCAACTCCTTATTTATTTGTATAAAGGGTGTAATAGTTGAAACCCGATTAACTTTTCAGGAGGACGGAGGTCGTCTGAAAAGTAAATTTATTGTAATAAAGCCTGACTTAAAACGCCTTTTAAGCCAGGCTTCTGCAGTTAAATGCGCATAGTGGTTATGCGGATTTGTTTTCTTTGATGTTGAAGGCCATTTGAACTTCAGCGCCTTTAGAACCTTTATCGGTTTGTTCCCAATATTGGTTTTTCACTTTGGCAGCTTGGAAGGAATAACGCATTTTCAGCGCATCGTTGTCTTGTACACCGATGAATTTCACGCCGGTTACCAAGACATCTTCCAAAGTAGTGCGCGAATATTCGATCTGTTCGCCACCGGCTTTGCATACGGAAATTTCTACTTTGCTCAAGTGTTGGCCGGTAGCACAGTTTTTCAGAATGGTCGGAGCGGCTTTATCAATAGCGGCAACTACGGTCAAGTCATTGAAATTGACTTTACCAGCACCACCGCCACCACCGCTGGTCATCGAACCGGGTTGCTCGGCACCCCAGTCAAAACTTTCGATGTTGGTCCAGTCTTTGTGGTTGGAATCTTTTGATTCGCCGTTAACACCTTCAACTTTCATGAACATATCAATAGCCATGTTTTCACTCTCCTTGTTAAAAGGTTAAAAAAATTAAGGGATTTAACAACAGGGCATGAGCATGCCCACCTAAATAAACCAAACCCGACTATTCCTGTTTAGCCGAAGGCAGTTTGGAAACTAAGCGCAATGAAACAGTAAGGCCTTCGAGTTGGTAGTGCGGACGCAGGAAGAATTTGGAAGTGTAATATCCGGGATTGTCTTCAACTTCTTCCACAACCACTTCAGCAGCGGCCAACGGTTTACGGGCTTTTGTTTCTTGAGTGGAGTTAATCGGGTCTCCATCTACATAATTCATAATCCATTCGTTTAACCAGCGTTCCATGTCTTCACGCTCGCGGAACGAACCGACTTTGTCGCGTACGATACATTTCAGATAGTGCGCGAAACGACAGCACGCAAACAGGTAAGGCAGACGCGCAGACAAACGGGCGTTGGCGGTAGCATCCGGATCATAATATTCAGACGGTTTATGCAGCGATTGAGCACCAATAAACGCGGCCAAGTCGGTATTTTTACGGTGAATCAACGGCATGAATCCCAATGCTGCCAATTCGGCCTCGCGGCGGTCACTGATGGCGATTTCGGTTGGACATTTCATATCCACGCCGCCGTCATCCGTCGGGAATGTGTGGCAGGGAAGGTTTTCAACGATACCGCCGGACTCAACGCCACGGATAGAGGTACACCAACCATAATATTTAAATGAACGGTTAATATTTACCGCCATTGCATAAGCCGCATTGGCCCATGTGTATTTATTGTGATCCGCGCCTTCTGTTTCTTCCTCGAAGTCAAACTCATCGACAGGATTTGTCGTGGCACCATAAGGCAGACGGGATAAGAAACGTGGCAGGGCCAAACCGATATAACGCGAATCTTCGGAATCACGCAGGCTGCGCCATGGGGCATATTCGGCATTTTGGAAAATTTTGCTCAAATCACGAGGATTGGCTAACTCTTGCCAAGATTCCATTTGCATCAGTTTGGGGGATGCGCCGGCGATGAACGGACAGTGTGCGGCAGCGGCAATTTTTTCAAGACTATTGAGCATTTCTACATCGGGTGCAGAGTGATCAAAATAGTAGTCGCCAATCAAACAGCCGAAAGGCTCGCCACCAAACTGGCCGTATTCTTCTTCATAAATACGTTTGAATAGGGGGCTTTGGTCCCAAGCGGTGCCTTTGAAGCGTTTTAAGTTGCGGGCAACTTCTTTTTTGGAGATGGGCAATACTTTGATTTTCAACAAAGTATCGGTTTCGGTATTGGTAACCAAATGATGCAGGCCGCGCCATTCGCCTTCCAGTTTTTGGAAATCTTCATGATGCAAAATCAAATTGATCTGTTCGGAAAGTTTTCTGTCGATCTCTGCAATAATCGCTTCGATGGTTTGATATGTGTCGTCTGAAATAGTAATGGCGTTTTGCAAAGCTTGCTGTGCCAGTGTCGCTACAGCATTATTGACAGCACTTTTGGCTTCTTCAGTTTTGGGTTTGAATTCTTTTTGCAGCAGCTGTTCAAATTCATTTGCAGCAAACACACTTTTCGCGCCGCTGTCCCCTTGGATGTCTAATTGCTTTTCAGTCATGATTCACGCTCACTTTATTGATTTCATCTGAAATTACTGCTCGTCTTTGGTTGTTGCTTTAGGTGCGGCTGCAAGGCTTTTCAGCAGCTCGCTGTCTCCCAAGACTTTTCCGATTAATTCTTCAGCACCGCTCTTACCATCCATATATGAAAGCAGGTTGGCAAGCTCTGTACGCGCTTGTAGGAGTTCGTTTAAAGGATTTACTTTTTTTGCTATTGCTGCCGGAGAGAAATCATCCATGCTTTCCAATTCAAGCTCTACATTCAAGTTGCCTTCCCCGGTAAGCGTGTTTTTGACATTAAATGCGACACGCGGTTTGAGGGCCTTCATGCGTTCATCGAAATTATCTACATCAATTTCCAAAAATTTACGTTCGGCCAATTCAGGTAACGGCTCTACGGGTTTACCGACCAAATCGGCCATCACACCCATAACGAATGGAAGCTCAATTTTTTTCTCAGAACCGTAAAGTTCTACATCGTACTCAATCTGTACGCGAGGTGCCCGGTTGCGGGCAATAAATTTTTGTCCGGATGATTTGTTTCGTGACATATTCAATGACCTTTAAATGATAAAAGTTGTTTATTTAAACGAACTTTAAATATTGCGGATAGACTAGCTTATTCGTTGGAAGTTCCCGTTTCTTCGTCCTGCTTCCCGATCAAAACTTCCAGATTGGCAATACTTTCAGGACTGATATCTTTCATGATGTCGTAGAAGTTCATATTCATTTGCCGCTGTACCCTGCGGATAAATAACGGGGCAGGGTGGCTGGGTTCAAGCGTTTCAAAGTAAATGCAGATTTTTTCCAAAGCCAAATCGACATCAGCCCGATTTTTGATATTCAGACGACGCCATGCATCCGCTTCTTGAAGGGTTGATTGCTCTTGAGCAACGGTCGAAACGGGCGTTTCAGCGGGTTGTTCTGTTTGTTCAGCCTGTTGCAGCTGCGGGGTACTTCCATCGTTGTAATTGATGGCTTTGTGGATCAGGGTAAGCGGTTTTTGAATCACTTCAAAATTGAGTGAGTGTTCGTCTTGCAGCTGGGTCGAGAAAGTGTTTTGAATATCTTTCAGATGGTCTAATGCCTGGATTAAGGCAATCAATTCCGGTTTGCCGGTATCGGCACTTACCCTGATATCGAGCATCAAACGTTCTTTGCCGCCCGGATAGCTTTGCGGGTCATTGCCTTGCAAGACAGAAACTGCTTCTTTAACGGTAATAGGCTGTTGGGTCAGCCCGTTTACTAATAATTTGGCTGAAAATACTTCTTTAGCGATGCCGTCATGCGTAGTGAATGCACTTAGCGCATTGATTCGATAAAACGGGTCGGGTTCGCCGTCTTCATCTTCGAGCTTGGGATATAGGGATTTCCAATACAAATCCACATTGGTTTTGATGGCTTCACAACCGGCGCAAAAGCCAACCAGGCCATGTTTTGCAGTGAGCGCCTGTGTGTAATAGGACAAAACATGAAGGTCTTTCGATTCAGCCAGCAATTGATTGCACAGCTTCTCTACTGTTGCCCAATCAGGCTCTTCAGCAGGGATGATGGTGTCGCCATATTGTCTTTCCGGTTTCCCTTCTGCAGCGCTTTGAAGCTCTAAAAAGCGACTGTCGTATTCAATATTTACCCCTTCGGGGGTGTCGGCGGAAATAGGTTCTGCCCATAAGGGAAATGTATTCATCTATTTATAATCCAAATATTTTATTGAACAGAGAGCAGGTGGGCTCTCCGTCTCTTTCTATATGGTAACCGCTTTCGCAGTCCAGCCAAAAGCTGCCAATGTTATCTGATTTAGATAAAAAATTAAGGAAAGGCTCGGGTAACGGATGGTCAGACTTATAAAGTGTACCTAAACAATTTGTTATAATACATTTACCATTTATTAATGTTTGGTTAAAAAAATCTATGTTTTGAGAGAAAAAATTAATAGATTTTAACTGTTCTGGAGGGGAATAAGGTTTTTGGAACAGTACAAAAGGATATTGTCGACCTGTTTGGTCTGAGCTGAGTGCCGTTAGCCCAATATAGGTAATGCTATCAGGCAGTTTAATGCAAAACAGCCAAATCCGCGATACAGAAAGCGTCTTTCGGGTAAACGGAATGAGTTTGTCTTGGTTGTTGCAACGATCAAACCATCCATCCCAAAAGTTTTTATCATTAGATTGGAGATTTTCAGAAACAATAAAATCACGAGACTGATTTAGTTTTCCGAAAAAGTAGATTTCGCTTTGCTGCATAAATAACAATCACATAATGTAAAATTAACAAATGATAAAGTTACTTAAGGTATCGATTATGCTTAGCTATGAGTTATGTCCGCCATAGCCACCGTATATATACTTTACCATAATTTTGGTTTATGTATTAATATATTTTTTTCCTTATTAAAAGAATAACTAAAGTAATATTTGTATGATAATGAAGTATTTGTGGAACATTTTTTATTATTTTAGTGTCTTACTTTACAATTTATTTGCAGTTTGTTGTTTGTTATAATCTTCGCGTTGTGTCATGCTATTTTCAAAATATAGTGGATTAAATTAAACCAGGACGGCGTTACCTCGCCTTAGCTCAAAGAGAACGATTCTCTAAGGTGCTGAAGCACCAAGTGAATCGGTTCCGTACTATCTGTACTGTCTGCGGCTTCACCGCCTTGTCCTGATTTAAATTTAATCCACTATATATTCAAAAGCGATTTTGATCCAAACTTGTAAATCTGTAAGCAACTTAGGTTTTCCATTTCAATATCAATAGAATCTCGACGGAGGGAGTAAACCCATGGCCTCTTTCGGTAATACTTTCGGTATTCTCATCCCCAAACCTGAAGCACCAGCCATGGTGTCTCAAGGCTCTGCTAATCCACCTGAGCCGCTGACCAATGCAGCCGGCCCGGTGGATGTGATAGAGATGGTTGCCGATGTTGCTTCCACTGCCCTTTCCATAGTTGCGCCTGATTCTGCTGCAGCCGATGCAGTTGATGCTATATCCGAACTGGTTTCCCTTGCGTCCATGATACCCGGTCAGCCGGGCCCCAAGCCGCCTTCCCGTAAAATGGTCAGTGGTTTTAGCGGCGGCATGGGCATGGGCTTCGATGGCGGGGTAGTTACCTCGGGTCATGGCCACTGTATTCCTTGTAAGGTAGCTGCTGCTATCGGTAACCCCGTAAACGCAGTGCTCGGTATCAAAGTCCTATTTGACGATACCGAGACCGACTTTGCCTTCGATTCCCCGCTTCCCCTTGTTTGGCAGCGCAGCTACTATTCCGACCAAATAGGCAACGGCTGGCTGGGACAGGGGTGGTCGCTGCCGTTCTCCATGCGTCTTGTCCGGACTGCCGACGGTTTCCTTTATATTGATGAGCAGGGCAGGGAAATTTCGTTGCCGGATATCAGCGACGAAGCGGACGAGCCTTATTCCGCAGCCGACGACGATGAAGACGATTTATATGAAGAAGAGGCTGCCCCAAGACCTGCTTCCGCCGAAGAAGATCCCTACGGTCTGGATGACGCCTATTTTGATCCTTACGAACAAATCTTCTTTTCACAGATTTCAGACGACCTCTACCAAATCGCCTCCCCCGACGGCGGCGTACGGCTGCTGTTCGCCGAAGTCGATTCCGGCTGCGGCATTTTCCAACTGGTCGCCCAACTTGACCGTAACGGCCGCCATATCCGCCTCTGCTACGACGACAACGGTCTGCCGCACAGCATTTACGACGGCAGCGGCCGACACTTCCAGCCCGTATTCTCCTCCATCCGTCTGCACGACAACGATCCCGACTTCGACCCGGCCGGAGAACGGGACGTCTTCGTTTCCGAAGACGAACGTTTCTACGTTAACCGCCTCACCTCCGTCACCTTCAACGGCAAGGAACTGGTGCGCTACGACTATGACGGCTACGGCGATTTGACCGCCGTTTACGGACGCG
>NZ_KV821561.1:2386-4438 GCF_001815675.1 Neisseria sp. HMSC065D04 | reverse complement strand
GCAAAGACCATACCGTCGTTACCGACGCATTGGGACGGACGGAAGTGTACGGTTTCGATGAAAACCGCGAACTTATCTACCGAATCGACGCCGACGGACAACGCAGCGACAGCGAACGCGACAGCTACGGCCGCATTACCGTAGAACGCGACCCCCTCGGACGCGAAACCCGCTATCTCTACGATACCGAAGGCAACGTCATCGCCATCACCGCGCCGGACGGCAGCAGCACCCAAATCGACTACCACGAAACCCTCAACCTGCCGGTTGCCGTCAACGATCCCGCAGGCAGGATTACCGCCTACGATTACGATAAACGCGGCAACCTCATCAGCATCACCGACCCCGCCGGTTACACCACAAGCTACGGCTACAACGCCCGATGGCTGCCCGAAACCATTACCGACGCCTTAGGCAAAACCCGACGCCTACACTACGACACCCTCGACCAGCTCGTCAGCTTTATCGACTGTACCGGCGAAACCACCCGTTTCGGTTACACCGAATACGGCGATCTCGAAACCGTTACCGATGCGCTGGGCCATACCACCCGCCACCACTACGACGCAGCGAGCAACCCCGTCCGTACCGACTATCCCGACGGCAGTCACGAAACCTTCGAATACGACCGCCTCAACCGGCTGACCGCCTACATCGACGGACTCGGTGCCAAAACCGCCTACGAACTCGCAGTGGACGGACTGCCGCTCAAACGCACCAACGCGCTGGGCCATACCTTCGCCTACGCCTACGACAAAGCCCGCCGTCTGACCGTCCTCACCAACGAGAACGGCGAAACCTACCGTCTCGATTACGACCAAACCGACAACCTGATCCAAGAAACCGGTTGGGACGGCAAAATCACCGCCTACGGCTACGATGCCGCCGGACAACTGGTCCAGCAGACCGAATACGGCCAAAGCAATAGCGAAGGTCGTCTGAAAGAGCGTCCCGAGACTTGGCACATCCATCATTTCAAACGCAACATCCTCGGCCAACTGATCGAAAAACAGAGCCGCAAAGTCTCCGGTCGCAACGGACAAAGCAAAGACGAAGGCATCAGCCGCACCCGTTTCGACTACGACCCCGTTACCGGCAACCTGACCAAAGCCCGCAACCACCACAGCAGCGTCGAACTCGCCTACGACGAACTCGACCGCCTCATCGGCGAAACCACCGTCCACAACGGCCAAAGCGCCACAGTAGGCTACCGATACGACCCGCTGGGCAACCGCATCCGCACCATCCTGCCCGACCGCCGCCAGATCGATTACCTTTACTACGGCAGCGGACACCTGCACCAAATCAGCCTCGACGGCGAAGTCATTACCGACATCGAACGCGACAAACTGCACCGAGAAATCCAAAGGACGCAGGGCAGCATCAGCAGCCTGTACGACTACGACCCCATGGGTCGTCTGAAAAGCCAGCGTACCGTCTGGAGCGGCACACAAACCCCCCGCGGCAAACAAAATCCGCTGGCCGGCGGCGCCGTCAACCGCCGCTACGCCTACGACAAAGCCGGCAACCTGATTCAAAGCGCCGACCAAAGAAGCGGCGTCCTCCATTACGTTTACGACAAAATCGGACGCATTCAAGAAGTCCGCAACAGCCAAACCGGCCGCAGCGAAACATTCGCCTTCGACCCCGCCCACAACATCCTCGACATCCCAACATCCACTCCCTCTCCCGTGGGAGAGGGCAAAACGACCGCGCCGATTTCAGACGACCCCAAAACTCAAGGTCGTCTGAAATCACCTGCCAACCCTAACCCTGTCAGCGGCAACCGCCTCAAAGAATACAACGGCATCGAATACACCTACGATGCATTGGGCAACCTGATCTACCGCCAGCTACCTAATGGTGAAAACCAATATTACCAATACGATTTAGAAAACCAGCTCGTCCGCGCCGAAATCAAAAAGCCAGCCGGCAATACCGAGATTTGGACCTACGCCTACGACCCGTTCGGCAGACGCCTTTCCAAAGAACGCCAAGACAAACTCGCCTGGACGAGTACCGAACCGAAACGCACCCACTTCGTCTGGGACG
>NZ_KV821561.1:0-2286 GCF_001815675.1 Neisseria sp. HMSC065D04 | reverse complement strand
AAAACCAATATTACCAATACGATTTAGAAAACCAACTCGTCCGCGCCGAAATCAAAAAGCCCGCCGGCAATACCGAGATCTGGACCTACGCCTACGACCCGTTCGGAAGACGCCTCTCCAAAGAACGCCAAGACAAACTCGTTTGGACGAGCACCGAACCGAAACGCACCCACTTCGTCTGGGACGGAACGCGATTACTTCAGGAGTACACCTACAAAGGCAGCTATACCTATATCTACACCGACCAAGACAGCTACGAACCGCTGGCGCAAATCTTTGACAACGCCAAAGACGGCAAACAATACCTCAGCTATTTCCACAACGACCAAATCGGCATACCGCGCGAGATGACCGACATCAACGGCAATCTGTTGTGGTACGGCGAATACACCGCCTGGGGTCGTCTGAAAAAGGACGGGCGGGTTTATAAGGATGCGCATCAGCCGTTCAGATTGCAAAACCAGTATTACGATGAAGAGACAGGGCTGCATTACAACCTGATGCGCTATTACGAACCCGAGGCCGGTCGGTTTGTGAATCAGGATCCGATTCGGTTGTTGGGTGGGGATAACTTGTATCAGTTTGCACCAAATGTGCAGGATTGGGTTGATGTTTTTGGATTAGCAAGGCGTAATAAAAACTCGAAAATTTTAGGTAGGAATCTAACAGGAAAGAAAAAATGGTCAGGAAAACAAGCACATCATCTTATTCCAGAAGAGTTGACAGATCATCCGCTGTTGAAAGATATTGGGTTTAAGATGAACTCTGCGTCAAATGGAATTATGCTTCCGAATAAGGCAAATAAATATACTTCTTACCATAGAGGCTATCATAGCTGGTATAACAAAGCTGTTGAGGCGGAATTAGATTATATTAATGCTAAATATACCACTAGAGCTGATAAAGTTAGAGCTGTAGAAAATTTACAAAGAAGTTTAGATAGGGCTTTGAGAATTAAGAAGATGCCTCTATATGCAACAAGTAAAGGAAAACCAACTAAATTAAAACCTACTACATGGTCTCGCTATATTAAATCATCAAGGAAGTGTTGAAATGAAAAAGATAGAACTAATAAAAAAATATATTAAAGTAAATGAAATAGGTAAGGCACAGGATTTAATATTTAGAAGCATTAATGATTCGGATATTGACATTCAAGGAAGAACTGAGTTGATTGATTTATTTGTAAAATTAATTCCAGATAATCAATCTAGCTTAATCAAAGAAATGGAAGTTTTGCTTGATGGGAAAGATCAAATACTTACATATTTTTTAAATAAAATAAAGGAGCTTCCTAGTAGAGAAGACGCGCCTATAAATGTAGAGAATATAGGGTATGTTGAAAAAATCTTTCTAAATTTGGATTTAGAAAAAAATACTAAAGAATACAAGGTTGAAAATTTACTTGATGAAAATTATTATGGTAGATTAAAAGATATGTATATGAGGAATATTAATAAAGTATACTTTTCCTCGAGTGGTAGAGAAAAGATAAGTATAGCTATTGAAAAAATATTCACCTTATTGAGTAAAAGAATTGATAATTTAGATGCAGAAAATAATATTTATGTTTATTTTATGGATGAGGTAATGCGCGATATAGAGTTACTTATAAAATACTATGCTTTTGATAAGGTCGATTATTTTATTGAGTCAATAATCAATTGTTATAAAGAAAATTATTTTCCTTATAAATGGGAGGGAAAATATCCAGATGGGCACATTAAATATTTAACTTAGAAATTAGTAATTCGTATCTTGTATAAAATCTCCATTCCCAACGTAAGGTACGCGCAGTGCAGACATTTTTCAGACGACCTCAATACTTTCTTTAAGGTCGTCTGAAATATTGGTTCTTTAATAATCCGATTACTACTCAGTATCAAGGTCGTCTGAAACACAACTTTCAGACGACCTTTGTTGTAACGTGTTCAACCGCCGCTACGCCTACGACTACATTTACGACAAAATCGGACGGATTCAAGAAGCCCGCAACAACCAAACCGGCCGCAGCGAAACCTTCGCCTTCGACCCCGCCCACAACATCCTCGACATCCCAACATCCACTCCCTCTCCCGTGGGAGAGGGCAAAACGACCGCGCCGATTTCAGACGACCCCAAAACTCAAGGTCGTCTGAAATCACCTGCCAACCCTAACCCTGTCAGCGGCAACCGCCTCAAAGAATACAACGGCATCGAATACACCTACGACGCCTTGGGCAACCTGATCTACCGCCAGCTGCCTAATGGCGAAAACCAATATTACCAATACGATTTAGAAAACCA
>NZ_KV821560.1:0-12841 GCF_001815675.1 Neisseria sp. HMSC065D04 | reverse complement strand
CTGTCGGGGGAAGGGCTTTTTTGCAAAGGTCTCAATCGGTTTGTATTTGTATGAGGAGCCGGTGTTCCAGTGTGAGATAAATAATTCTTTGAACACTTCCGTGGGTAAAGCCTACGCGACGTTTTCTCCCTTTATTCAGGACAAAGGTTGTCTGAAAGCATAGGTGTAGCAGGTCAAAGAAACCATGTTGAGGTCGTCTGAAAACAGATGATTGGCGAAATTCATTTGAGCTTTTGCGAAAACCAGTCTTGAAGAATGGCAAATTTTGATGGGTTATTGCGATTCGGCCAACTCTTGTCCAAAGGATGCAATAAGCTGGCGGTAAATTTGATAAGCTGATAAACGGTTGCGATTTTGGTATTTTTCATCCTCTTTTACGGGGGAGAGGAATAGGAAAAATACGGAAATAGCGGAAATATAGTGGATTAAAATTGCAATGATACGGTGTTGCCAACGCCCTTATGTACTACCCGTACACGGCGGGCGTTGCCGCCTTGTTTCATTTTTATTTTAATCCACTATAAAATGAAACGGCTTTGCCGCAAGTTTATTGATACAAAAAGGTCGTCTGAAATCCGATTTTCGTTTTCAGACGACCTTTTGAGCAAATGATGGCGTTATTTGGGCTCTTGCGGCACATAACCTTGAACGGCATCTGCACCGTCGCCGAAGAAATACTGTTCCATTTGTTGTGCCAGATATTCGCGTGCGCGCGGGTCGGCGAGGCTCAAACGGTTTTCGTTAATCAGCATGGTTTGGTGGCGTGTCCACGCATTCCAAGCTTCTTGGGATACATTTTCAAAAATGCGCTTACCCAACTCGTTGGGCAGCGGTGGGAATTTCATACCTTCGGCTTCTTTGCCGAGTTTGACGCAGTGAACCATACGGGTCATGGCGGTTTTCCTTCAAAAACGGGGTTTCAGACGAGGCATATTTTAACGTATCGGCTGACGTTCGGAAAGGCGGGGAAGGGCTTACCACATTGCCTTTCTGCGCAAAGGTTCGTTATGGTCGCCTTTGACAAGTTCCCAAATGGTCAGACCCATTTGGGGTCCGAGTAGCACATCTTGTGTCCGCACACCTTCTCCCTCAGGGAAAATTTCGCCTTTATTGAAATGGCGGGTTTCACCGTCAAAGCTGGTGATTTTCCACATGCCCGAAATCGGGACAGGCTCTTCCTCGACGCCGATGATTTCCTGCGGCGCTTGGGTATAGATCTTCTTGCCGTCTTTTTCTTCCACCTCCCAGCCGTCCCATCTTCTCGACCAATAATACATCTGTTCGCGGGTAATGCCGCCCATATTTTCGCGCGGATATTTTTCGCGTATCGGTTCTAAAGCTCGGTTTAGCGCAATGTAGTCCAAGGGTAAATCTTCGCGGATATCCCCTGTTTCGGGCAAGCTGCCGATTTTAAAAACCTTGATACCGGCAAAGTCGCGCAGAGTAATATCGGGATGATTTGCCAAAACAGGCTCTATCCTGCCTGCCGGTAGCTGTCCGTAAAGTTCCCTGCCAACCAATGTATACCAACTGATACTGCGTATGTTGTATCTATAAAACGTTGACAAATAATCGGTAGTAACCGGAATTAGACCGAAATTCTCGCGGCAAACCCCGTATTCGTATGGCGCACCATCGTAATAGTTATGCGGTGGAATTGCTGCCAGTCCGATATAACCGTGGAAAACATCCAGCTTCTCTGCAATCTTGTCGACAAATTCATCTAATTTTGCCAAATCTTTGGGGGAAGACAAAATTTCCAGTGGCAGATTAAAAAGCAGAGTGCCTAACGGCATATGCGGCTCATTTGCCAAACCTGCGGCAATAGAGGTAATGTCGAAATAATAGGATGCGCTGGTATCTGCATGCTCGCTTTGCATTCCCCACATCACCTCTGGCGGATTTTCCTTCCGATTGTCCAACCACCGGTAGATTGTATCCCGTTCTTTCAGATATGATTTTTCGGTCAGTTTGACTTTTTTAATATCCCTATGGCCTCTTTCGTGCCTAGCTATTGTCAGCTTGTCTTTCGCCCATTCGTAATAGAAATCCATCAAACCGGTTAAGGCATCGGCGACATCATCGCGGGTATTGAAATAGACTGCGCCGCGTATGCCCAGTTGCAACAGGGTAAAGCCATGTTCGTTGTAGCGTTTGGTGCGGTCGGCGGTGTAGCGGATGGCGGCGAGTTGCTTTTCGATGTCGTTCATGGAATGTCCTTATGTTGATATGACAAACGTCGTCTGAAAGAGTGTAGCGTTTTCAGACGACCTTTACCGCAAAGTAGGATTATTCGGTATGAATGAGGGTTGAACGGAATGGGGTGGCAGGGATGGGGTCGTCTGAAAACCGTGTCCGGCTTTGCAGAATCACCAGCCCGCCTTGTTGGTACGACCTTTCGCTTACGCCTCAAACGTATCCAGCCAAATCCACTAGCTCTCGTCAGTATCGGCACAACAAACCGTAGCGCGGGTTCTACCCGCGAAGCAGATGTCAGCACAAATACCCGACTCAAACTGACGGACGGAAAATCCCGCGGGCAAAGCCCACGCTACGGGGTTCGGTTATCTCAAGTGAGTTTTGATGAATAAAGGTCGTCTGAAAACCGCGATCGGCTTTGCAGCATCACCAGCCCGCCTGTTGACGCGACTTTGCGCTTACGCCTCAAACGTATCCAGCTAAATCCGCCGGCTCTCGTCGATATCGGCACAGCAAACCGTAGCGCGGGTTCTACCCGCGAAGCAGATGTAAGCACAAATACCCGATTCAGACTGACGGACAACAAATCTCGCGGGCAAAGCCCACGCTACGGGGTTCGGTTATCTCAAAGCGTGTTTTGATGAATAAAGGTCGTCTGAAACCCGTGTCCGGCTTTGCGGCATCACCAGCCCGCCTGTTGGCACGACTTTTCGCTTACGCTTTAAACGCATCCAGCCAAATTCGCCAGCTCTCGTCGGTATCGGCGCAGACGGTCAGGGTTTCGCCGTTTTCGATGCTTTGGAACGACAGGCTGCGGGCGTGGAGCATGAGGCGGGTGGTGCCGAGGTGGGCGGCTGTGGCGTGGTTTTGGCGCAGGTCGCCGTAGTTGGTGTCGCCGACGATGGGGTGGAAGATGTGTTTCATGTGGCGGCGGAGTTGGTGTTTGCGGCCTGTGTGCGGGATGAGTTCTGCCCACGAGTAGCGCGAGGTCGGGTAGCGGGCGGCGGATTGGAAGGGCAATTCGGTGCGTGCAAGGCAGCGGTATCGGGTTTGGGCTTCTTGGAGGGTGGCTTCGGTTTGGGATTCGGCGATTTTGTCGGGCTGATATTTGAGGGGGTAGTCGATGAGTCCGTCGTCGGGCAAATATCCGCGCACGATTGCCCAGTAGGTTTTGCGTGTGGTTTTTTGTTCGAACTGCTGCGTCAGCAGGCGGGCGGCTTCGGGGTCAAGGGCAAACAGGAGGACGCCGGATGTGGGGCGGTCGAGGCGGTGCGCGGGATAGACGTGTTGTCCGATTTGGTCGCGCAGGGTCTGCATGACGAACTGTGTTTCGTGGCGGTCGAGCCAGCTTCGGTGGACGAGCATTCCGGCGGGTTTGTTGACGGCGATGGTGCGGCTGTCGCGGTAGAGGATGTCGAGCATGGCGGGATGTGGGCGGAAATGGGGGATTGTAACGCAAGCGGTCGCGGCTGAGACGACAATCTTGGGCTGAAACGCATGATTCGGTTCAAATAAGGAACACTTGCTGCCGTTCATGTTTGCGTTTTCAGACGACCTCGGGTTCTGTCGGTTACAATGTGGGGGTTCAACAAGATGAAGGAAAAACCGTGAGCCTGCTCAAAAAACTGCCCAAGCCTATGCTGACCGATGAGGCGCGCCGCGAGATTCAGGCGCGGGAGTCGTATCATGTTTTGAAGATTATTTCGGAATTTGTCGAGGCGGGCGAGGAGCTGCGGGCGATTCAGCCTGCAGTCAGCATTTACGGCAGCGCGCGCACGCCGGAAAACCATCCCGACTACGAATTTACGCTGCGTCTGGCGCGCAAGCTCTCGGATGCCGGTTTTTCCGTCATTTCGGGCGGCGGGCCGGGGATTATGGAAGCGGCGAACAAGGGCGCGTTTGCGGGCGCAAGCCCTGCGGTCGGGCTGAATATCGTGTTGCCGCACGAGCAAAAAGCCAATCCGTATCAGGATTTGTCTATCAAGTTCCAGCATTTCTTCCCGCGCAAAGTGATGTTTGTGAAACACGCGGTCGCGTATGTCGTCATGCCCGGCGGCTTCGGCACGCTGGACGAATTGTTTGAAAGCCTGACGCTGGTGCAGACAGGCAAAACGCCCGACCGCCCGATTATCTTGGTGGGCAAGGATTTCTGGTCAGGCTTGTTGGACTGGATACGCAAAGAGTTGCTCGGGCGCGGGCTGATTTCGGAAGCTGATATGGATTTAATCCGACTGATTGACGGTGAAGACGAAATCATCGAAGAAATCTTCGCGCATTACGAAAACCGCTTGGAAGATTTTTCCGAAGGCGTCAACGCGTGGTCGCTCGGATTGTGATGGGCTGAGAGGTCGTCTGAAAACCTTCCGAATCCTGCGGGTTGAGTTGAAATCAAGACCAAGCGGCAACGCCGTATCGGTTTCCAGTTAATCCACTATAGAATCGTTTCAGACGACCCCTGCCTATTTCGGTACAATACCTTTTCTCTTCGCCGCAAGGCAGCCACGCCGCTGCGAATATTCCCTTTATCCACCCCACCCGACCCAACCGTTCATGACCGATACCGCTCAAATCATTACCAGCTACGGCCGCCGCTACATCGTGCGCACGCCCGACGGCAAAACCTACGAAGCCAGCACGCGCAAAAAGCGGGTGGACTTCGCCTGCGGTGACCGCGTGCATATCCAAAACATCAACGCCGAACAAGCCGTCATCGAAGACTACCTGCCGCGCGAAAGCCTGCTTTACCGCCAAGACGCTTGGAAAACCAAGCTCATCGCCGCCAATGTCAGCCAGCTCCTTATCGTTACCGCCGCCGTTCCCTCGCCCAGCGAAGCCCTGTTGCAACGTGCCCTCCTTGCCGCCGAAGCCGTGGGTATCCAAGCCGTCATCATCCTGAACAAAGCCGATCTGCCCGAAACCGCCCTCTGGCGCGAAAAACTCAAATTCTACGAAACGCTCGGTTATCCCGTCATCGAAACCCGCGCGCTGGAAAACGCCGACATCCTGCGCCCCGTCCTGCAAGGGCATACCAACATCCTGCTCGGACAAAGCGGCATGGGCAAATCCACCCTGACCAATGCCCTCTTGGGCAACCAAACCGCCCGCACCGGCGACATCTCCACCGCGCTCGACTCCGGCAAACACACCACCACCCACGCCCAGCTTTACGATTTAAACAAAGAAACCCAATTAATCGACTCCCCCGGTTTGCAAGAATTCGGGCTGCACCACCTAGAAGCCGCCGACCTGTTGCAATATTTCCCCGACCTGAGCCACCTCGTCGGGCAATGCCGCTTCCACAACTGCACCCACCGCGCCGAACCCGGCTGCGCCGTCAAAGCCGCCGCCGAAGCAGGCGAAGCCAAGCCCGAACGCATCGAATTTTTGCAACGGATAACGGATGAGTTGTTGAGGTAGGGATAAGCGGTTGGTCTTGGTGAACTAAAAAAGGTCGTCTGAAAACTTGAGGGGTAGGTTTTCAGACGATCTTTTTTATTGTGGAGAGGGTTTGGGATGGAGAAGCGATTGATTCATTCAACGCGGAGGATTTCTCCGAGCAGGCTTGCTTCGTCCGATGGTCGGCAGCACGCCGTAATGCTTCGAAAAAAGCGTAGCGTGGGCTTTGCCCACGATATTTGCCAATTGATTTCTGAATCAGACCATAAATCGAGTTTTTTCGTGGGCAAAGCCCACGCTACGGTGGTGGGTCTTCGTTGAGTGGTTTGGGATGGAGAAGCGATTGACTCGTTCGACACAAAGGATTTCTCCGAAAAGGTACGCCTAGCCCGATGATCGGCAGCACGCCGCAATGCTTCGAGCAAAGTGTAGCGTGGGTTTTGCCCACGAAATCTGCCAATCGGTTTCCGAATCAGAAATCAGTCAATCGGTTTCTAAATCGGATCATAAACCGAGTTTTTCGCGGGCGAAGCCCACGCTACGGTTTGGCTGTCTGCATCGTTAAAGGGTTTGTGCTTTGCGTTAAACCTTGCCCGTCCAATCAAACGTTTCCAAAAAATCAGGCAACTCGGAGAGGCTGTCGAATATGGCAAGATGCGGGGCGGTGTGCAACATGGCGGCGGAGTGTGCGCCTGTGGTGAGGGCGACGGCGGGGGCTTTGGCGTTGGCAGCCATTTCCAAGTCGTGGGTCGTATCGCCGACAACCAAAGTTTCCTGCGGCGTCAGCCCCAGTTCGTCGCATAGTTTGAAAACCATGTCGGGTGCGGGTTTGGAGGCTTGTTCGCTGGCGCAGGTCGTCGCCATCCAAAAATCGGCTGTACTGGTTTGCGCGATAGAGCGGTTGAGTCCTATCCTGCCTTTGCCTGTGGCGACGGCAAGCCAGTAGCCTTGGTTTTGCAGGGTGTGCAGGCAGGGTAGGGCTTCGGGGAAGAGCGTCATGTTTTGGTTGTTGGGGTTGAGATAGTGTGCGGCGTAGGTTTCCGTCAATTCTTCGCGCATGTGTTCGCCGGCATGCGGGGCGAGGCGGCGGATGATTTCCGGCAGGCTGTAACCGATGAGGGCGCGGACGGCATCGTCATCGGGAACGGGCATACCGCAGTCGGCAAAACTTTGTTGGAAGGTGCGGATAATCGGGCGCGTCGTGTCTGCCAGCGTTCCGTCCCAGTCGAAGATAATCAGTTTAGGTTTCATCGTGCGCTTTCTTTCAGACGACCTTGGGGCAAGATGGAAAAATCATAGCAGAAAATCTGATGCTTGCCTGCTTACGGATTGATGCAAACGTTAAAAAATCCTGCCTGAATTCAAACGCTAAGAACGAATGAATTTGGGTAAAGGGGTCGTCTGAAAAGTTTCAGACGACCCCTTTTTTATGGTTTTTTGCCGGAGAATATGAAGGAAGACGTTGCTCTGACTCCCTGTTGTCAGGCTTATCTTTTCATTTTGTGGAAGATGATGGGCTGTTCCGGCGCACGGGTCAGTTGGCGCGGCAGCGTCAGCATTGCCAATATCCAGACGCTCAATGCGTAAAGAAATATCCCGCCTTGCCGCATGCCGCCCAATGCCGCGCTGCCCAGTAATGATTCCAAGATAATCACGACCAAAGCCGCTGCACACGCCGCCGCGCCGCTTAAAAACAGGGCGTAGTGGAAATGGCGGCGCATCATTTTTTTGTAGGCGAGTTTGGTCAGTCCGCCCGCGATAATCAGGTTAAAAAAACCGAATACGCCGCAGATAAACCAAACGATGGCGTCATCCCAGCCCGCTACTTGCCGCAACTGCCCGTTTTGGAAGGTCAGCAGCAGTCCGGAATGGCGGAACAGCCCGACTGTGATGATTTCGTGCAGCAGCAATGCCAGAGGCAGGGTCAGGAAAATCAGGGCAATCAGCAGCGGGCGGTAGGGTTTTTCTTGGGTGAGGTACATGATGGATAGGGAAGGGGTCGGATGTGGTGCGGGATATGTTTGGAACGCTGTCGGCGTGCCTTAATTCAGTATCTGCCGCACTTGTTTCAAAACCTGCCAGGCTTTTGCTTTGAGCTGCGGTTGGCGCAGCAGGCGGGCAGGGTGGGGAAGGATGAAACGGGGTGTGTCGCCGCATAGGGTGTCTATCAATGGGGCAAGTTCGGGTTTTTCAAAGATTTGCCCCACCAATAAAACAGCCTTCGCCTGCGTATCGGCAAGCTCTCGGGCAAGCTGGGGCAGCTCGGCTTGGATTTGTTCGTCAGTAGGGTGCGGACTGAAAACGGGCGCCGCTTTGACCCAGCTGGTTTTATATGCCTGCTGCGGCGTCAGGCGGATGGCGGCAAGCATATTGTCGAGCAGGACGCCGACCGCGCCGTGAAAGAGCTGTCCGTGCAGGCTGTCTTCGGTTGCGGGACAGATGCTAATAATGATGACTTCGGACGGACGCGCTTCGGTTTGCAGGCGTGGGAGGTCGTCTGAAACGGTTTCGGCGCTAGTTTTGCCGGTGTTTTCGGGTAAGGAATGCGTCCGCGCGGACGGGGAAGGCGCGTCAACTGGCGCGGCAGACGGCGGGATGGGGGGCGTTGTTGCGGAGGCGGTTTTTTCGTGTTGAACCGCCGCCATCGCCGCCATGCGGGCATGATGTGCCGATGCGGAAATCGTGCGGACGGCTTCGGCAACTTGGGCGGCAGCAGGTTTTTGCGGCTGCGTAACGGGCGCATCGCCCGCAGGCGGGATGACTTTGGCGTGACGGTTCAGCCACATCGGGCCTAAGCCTAATGCCTGATGCAAGTGGAGATAGCGGCTGCTTAACATGGTTTTTCCATTAATACGGCGTCTTCATGCCCGCCTTCGGGCAGGGAATAGTAATGTTTGCGGATGCCGACCTCGGTAAAGCCGTATTTGAGATACAGCGATTGGGCGGCGGCATTGCCGGCGCGGACTTCCAACAGCAGGCGCGTGATACCGGCGGTTTGGGCGTGGCGGAACCAATGTTCCAAAAGTGCGGCGGCAATGCCTTGGCGGCGGTATTCGGGAGCGGTGGCAATCAAATGCAGCTCGGATTCATCTAATATATCCTGCCACACGATAAAGCCGCTGATGACGCCGTCGGTCTCGCAGACCCACAGTTTATCCGTACTCTGCGCCAATGCGGAGGCAAATTGTTTCACAGACCAAGGCGACGGGTTGCCGACCGCATCAATTGCGGCAAGGGCAGGGCAGTCGTCTGAAAAAGCGGGGCGGATATTCATGCCTGCGCTTTCCGTTCTGCCTGCTCTTTGGCGGTCAGGGCGACTTTGTTGCGGACATAAAGCAATTCGGCGTGCGCGGCATCGGACGCGCGATAACGCCCGCTGAGTGCCAGCTTGAGATAGTCGGAAGCGGCAGGCATTTTCGGCGTGCCGGCAAAGGGCGGCGCATCGGTCAGCGCAAACGCATTGCCTATGCCGCCGGTAAACGCACGGCCTTCGGGTTCGACAATTTCAGCCGCTTTGCCGACCTGATAATCGCCGAGCCGCCGGTGCGCGCCCGTGTCGAACCATGCGTAAAACACCTCGCCCATACGCGCGTCGGTTGCCGCCAGTACGCAGCTTTGTCCGGGCAGCAGATACGCCGCCGCATCCAGACAGGGGATGCCGATGAGGGGCGTATCAAACGGCGTCGCCAAACCTTGCGCCACGCCTGTTCCAATACGCAAACCGGTAAACGCGCCGGGACCTTGTGCATAGACGATCACACCCAAATCCGCCGCCGCAATACCGGCTTGTTCAAACAAAACACGAATCTGCGGCAGAATCAAATCGGATTGTTTCGTGCCGACATCTTCATGAAACGAAACAATCTGTCCATCGGTTTGCAACGCGAGGGACAGGTAGGAAGTGCTGGTGTCGATGGCAAGGACAGGTCGTCTGAAATCGGCTTGCATGGCGTGTTCTTCAAGATAAAAATTTTAGGATGGATTATAGCATTGTCGTCTTGATTCATGCCCGATAGGGTTTTCAGACGACCTCAATGATGTTTCAACACTTTAAAAAAGGACTTTCTCGAAACTGGAGCAGGGCAGGCAAGCCGCTACCAAACCGATTTCCCAACTCAGGTCTGCCTTGCGCAGAATGGTCAATTTGTTCCCAACAGGATTGACGACAATCAACCGGCGGCTTTAAAATGAATTCAAGAATCGTTATTATTTTTACATCATCAGGAGAAAATTTATGGCAAAAAAAGTCAGCATTTTAGTAGGCAGCCTGCGTAAAGGCTCGTTCGCCCGCAAAGTGGCGCAAAACGTCATCCCCATGTTCCCCGAAGGCTACGATGCCCAAATCGTCGAAATCGGCCATTTGCCGCTCTACAATTTCGACTACGACGACCCCGCCGAAACCGACTTCCCTACGCCCGAAAGCTACACCGCCTTCCGCGAAACCATCAAAGCTTCCGACGGCGTATTGTTCGTTACCCCCGAAAACAACCGCACCGTCCCCGCCTGCCTGAAAAACGCAATAGACATCGGCTCCAAACCCAACGCCGACGTCGCATGGAAAAACACGTCCGCAGGCATCATCAGCCATTCCGTCGGCAAAATGGGCGGTTACAGTTCGCAAAAAAACCTGCGCCTTGCCTTGTCCTACTTCAATATGCCGCTGACCGGACAGCCCGAAGTCTTCCTCGGCAACTCCCCCACCTTGTTTGACGACAACGGCAAACTCATCGAATCGGCGCGCAGCTTCGTCCAAGGCTATATCGACCAACTCGTCGCCCTCATCGAGAAGAACCCCAAATAAACACAGCAGAAAACTGTCAACTTTAGAAAATAGCTGATTTTCTAAACATCAAAGGTTTAATGAAGAAAGGTCGTCTGAAATCTAAGGTTTCAGACGACCTTTCTTTTAAATCAATAACGTCAGGAGGGGTGCACATCAAAAGCTCGTCTGAAAAAAGCAAATCCAACGGGTCTGCAACCATTCAGACGACCCATCAGCCGGTTATCCCATTCGCTTTACCCATTACATCGTTCAAGCTACTATACGAACTACGTTGTCATTTAAAAATGCGCCGCCCTGAACATTGCGGCGGGCAAAAAGGAAAAAAATGAAAAAATTATTTAGATTTTTAGGCTTGGTAGTTTTAGTCGCCGCTCTTCCGGTTTTATCGATCTATGCCTCTTCAGTAAAAGAAATCTTCAATCAAAAGGATGATTTTTTTGTGGATACCGATAAGGAACGCTCGTTTGCATTTATGCTAAGCAATTATTCTGACCAAGGTGTAATGATAACTTATCACAAGGCTGGAGAGACATGGACTTTAAGCGATATAGGGCCTTATTTAGAGGAAGGGGGAGGACAATGTTGCGTTTCCATCCCCCGCTGGCATGAGGGAATGACGCTGCCATTGACCTTGACGATAAGCACGGATACAAATGAATTTGAAGAGCGTAACGTTAATGCGAAGGTAGATAAATTTACCGATGAAGACAACGGATTATTGCAGTTTCACATTTTGCCGGATTATTCAGTGCGTGTATTAATTTCAAGTTACGGTAGACAGAGGCCGGAAAATCCCATGCATCAGCTTCATGAAACTTTGAAAAAAGATAACGAAGCATACCGTAAGGAAAATCCGGATTTTTAAATTAAGATGGGCGGAACGATGAGCAAAGCTGAATAATGATTTTCGCAAAACCGTTTATATAAATAGGGTACTCTACCGGCTATTTCCTATGGGTTATTGAGTAATCGGAATAACTTATGTTGCCAGCCCGAATATTTGCTGTCGAAAGAAAATATGAATTTAGAGATCCGACACGATAGTATGTATTGGCATGTAAAAAGAAATGATTTAAAAGAAATAATTTCTTCATTACAAAGAGAAGGGAATTATTGGGAAGGGCAGGTTTTTTTAACAAAGTGCAAGAAAGAATACAACCTTTCCTTTAGAGTTTTTATGAATTCAAATGATGAAGATGAGTTTGATATAACTGACGGTCAGTTTACTCTTTCAATATCCGATGATACCTTTTCCTTGTTGGAAGAATATAGTGTCATGGTCGGTAAATATGGCACGCCCTTTTCACATGAATTGAATGATCTATATTTCATCTCATTAAAAAAATGGTTGAGTTGCTATATTTATGTAGAAAGTTATTAGGATGTCTTTATCCATTTCTACAATATGTACGGGATATATGTGTAAACAGGTTGCCCCAAAATAAGTCGTCTGAAAAGCTTAAATTCCTTTTCAGACGATCTTTCTACCGTTTATCCCATTTGCTTTACCGTTGATGCCGTTTAAGTTATTATGTAAACTCTATTGTCATCTTTAAATTTAACGCCATGACTGCCCGCCAATCCTACCACCTCACCTTCGCCCGTTTCTCCCCCTCCCTCTCCGTCAAATCCTTCACCGCCTCCGAAGCCGCCAACACCGTCTACCGCGTCGAAATCACCGCAACCTCCACCGATTCCTCCCTGCCGCTGTCTTCCTACCTCAACCAGCGCGCAGCGTTTGAAATCCGTCCGCAGGAGGCCGTATTGTCTGAGGTGGCTGCCGCTTTTTCAGCCGGTTCGGACGAGTTTCCGGCGAAACAATGGCAGGGCATTGTGACTTCATGCGAGAAGCTGTCCGTATCCAAGGATGAAACCGTTTACCGCTTTGTTTTAGAGCCGCGTTTCGCGGCTTTAAAACATTTCCAATCCTCCCGACTGTTTCAAAACCAAACCGTCCCCGACATCGTTGCCGCCGTCTTCAAACACCACGGCTTCTCCGGTGTCGACTACCGTTTCCAAAAAAGCCGCAGCTACACCGTCCGCGAGTATGTGACCCAGTACCTCGAAAGCGACTTCGACTTTATCAACCGTCTGTGTGAGGAAGAAGGTATTTGGTACGCCTTCGAACAGCATGAACAACATGGCGACGTAGTCGTCTTCGGCGACAGTCCCGAACACTACTTCCGCGATCAAAGTCTGCCCGTTTCCTACCGACCCCATGCCGGGCTGGAAAGCGTCGGTACAGAAGCACTCTTCAACCTCAGCATCCGCCACAACCCCATCGTCGAAGGCATACGCAGTGCCGACTACAACTACCGCACCGCCGATACCGACCTCTTTGCCGAAACCGACAACAAACAGTCTGAAGAGTCTGCCGACAACACCGTCTTATTGGGCAAACAACAAAACTGGGGCCTCCATCCCAAAACCCCCGACGAAGCCAAAGTTCAGACGACCCTGTTG
>NZ_KV821559.1:0-302 GCF_001815675.1 Neisseria sp. HMSC065D04 | reverse complement strand
CTGGCGCGCATTACCGATGCGCTGGGACAGCACACCGAATACCATTACGACGCCGACCAAAACCTTACCCTCGCCCTCTATCCCGACGGCAGCAAAGAAACCTTCGGCTACGATGCCGCAGGTCGTCTGAAAACCCATACCGACGGCGAAGGCCATACCACTTCCTACGAATACGGCCAAGACGGTCTGCCGACCCGACGCACCAATGCCTTGGGCCATACCTTCGGCTACCACTACGACAAAGCCCGCCGCTTAGTCGGCCTCACCAATGAAAACGGTGCGCGCTACCGCTTTGCCTACGA
>NZ_KV821558.1:0-513 GCF_001815675.1 Neisseria sp. HMSC065D04 | reverse complement strand
TGTAAACGGTTTGACCGTTCGCACCTTGTTTGCTAGTGACACCGGCGATGTTGGTACCGGCTTCGACTTCGGTCTTGGCGGCGGCAGTCAGACGGTTCAGCTGTCCGACGTTGGCGGCATCGGTGTCTTTCACACCGGCGGCAACATTACTGATGGCTTTGTTGCCGGCATTGATACCGTCGGCGGTGATGTTCACATCGCCTGCTTTCAGACCGTCTTTACCCAGAGCCACTTTGTCGCCGACTTTGACGCCGTCGTTGTTCACAACGGTATCGCCTGCGGTGAAGCTGTCGGCTTTGAGGTTGGGTGCGGTCGCCACTTTGTAAGTGGTGCTGCCGTCGGCATTTTGCTCAGGTGTGACGACGATGTTGTCGTTGCCGCTGTCCACTTTGGATGTCGCTTTCGCTGCGGCTGCTTTGAGCTGCGCAACGTTCACTGCGTCGGTGTCGGCTTCGCCTGCGGCGATGTCGGACACTTTATTGCCGCCGTTGTTCAGACCGTCTTTGGTCAGGC
>NZ_KV821557.1:125924-126423 GCF_001815675.1 Neisseria sp. HMSC065D04 | reverse complement strand
CTGTCGGGGGAAGGGCTTTTTTGCAAAGGTCTCATACAAATCAGACACAGCCAAAATACATCCAATACACTCATTTTCAGCAATTCCTCTTTTCCTTCATAGTGCAGATGAATTGCATTTTTTATAAATTCGACTTCCTAGACACTCAAATCTACCCTGACCTTCCCGATTGGAGAATAGTTAGACACAAAGTCGGAGGCTCTCCATTCGCTCAAGAATAAGGGGTCGTCTGAAACCTTCACTCTTTTCTGTAAAATACCCTTAGCAGCTACAATATAAGGATTCGGGAAGGTTGTTTTAAATACCCCCCACTCCCCGATTTCCCTTAATAACAAAACCGCCATGCCGGATTAGCATCCACCCAATAAAGCGATAAAACCATCTTTATCTTCAATCAAACGAGCACAGAACACACTCTCTACAAAACACTTTCCATTTCAAAAAAGGTCGTCTGAAACCAGATGTGTAATATAGTGGATTAAATTTAAATCAGGACAAG
>NZ_KV821557.1:93672-125824 GCF_001815675.1 Neisseria sp. HMSC065D04 | reverse complement strand
GTACTGGTTTAAAGTTAATCCACTATAAAAAAGGCAAACCCGATTAGGTTTGCCTTTTTTATTACAAGACTTAATGAACGTCTTTCCAATATTCTTTTTTCAGGAAGTATGCCAGAGGCAGCATTACTGCAAGCAAGAACATCAACACGATATAGCCTGTACGTTTGCGCTGGAGTTGCGCCGGTTCACCCATGTAAACCAAATAGTTCACCAAGTCGCGTACATAAGCATCGTACTCTGTTTGGACGACTTTGCCGTTTGGCAAACGACGGCTGTGCGCGCCGGTAGATTCCCAATAGAGCTTGGGTTTCAATTCGCCATGTTCGTCTTTCACCATGACCGGCTGACCTTTTGCATCCAGCTCAACCGCTTGAACGCCTTGTTGCTCCCACAAGGGATGAGGCATGCCGACTTTGTCGAATACGACATTGTTCCAACCGTTCGGACGGGTCGGATCTTTATAGAAGCCGCGCATATAGGCATACAGATAATCCGCGCCTTTAGAACGGGCAATCAGCGTCAGATCCGGAGGAGCCGCACCAAACCATTTGGCAGCATCTTTAGGATTCATCGCCGCCAACATGACATCACCGACGTTGTCTGTCGTAAACATCAGGTTTTTCTTGATTTCTTCATCAGTCAAACCGATGTCTTTCAGACGGTTGAAGCGCATACCGCTTGCCGAGTGGCAGGATAAGCAGTAGTTGGTGAAAATTTGAGCACCGCGCTGCAAACTGACTTGGTCGCGCAGGTCAATCTCGACTTTTTCATAGTGTCCGCCACCGCTGGCGACGGCGGCACTCATAGGCACTGCCAATAACAAGGCAGCAAACCAGTTTTTCAGGGTATGTTTCATTTTCGCTGCCCTCATCAGATATTGGTTGCAAACAGGTAAGCACCCACTGCGGTAATACCGACATAAACAAAGAACATGATTTTTTGTTTAGTGGTGCTCATGGTTACGCGTTCCGGAACCGGTTTGTTTGTATCCAGTTTGGTATAGAACGGCATACCCAGGAAGAATGCAAAATAGACGACGGACAGGATACGCGCAACCAAAGTACGGGTATCGGTTGCTACCATCGCACCCAAAATACCCAAACCGATAAAGGCAATGATGAACAGAACCAACGCAGTTTTGAAGATTGGGCCGCGATAGCGGACGGATTTCACTTCACCTTTATCCAACCAAGGCAACAGGGCAATCAGGACAACTGCCGCGCCCATACCGATTACACCCCAGACCTGAGTACCGAGGAATGAAGGAATCGCACGCAAAATGGCGTAGAACGGGGTGAAATACCATACCGGCGCAATGTGCGGCGGTGTTTTCAGCGCGTTTGCCGCATCAAAGTTCGGGGCTTCAAGGAAGTAGCCGCCGCCTTCAGGGGCGAAGAACAATACGGAGCAGAAAACAATCAGGAATACGACAACGCCCAAGATGTCTTTGACGGTGTAGTACGGATGGAAAGGAATGCCGTCGAGCGGAACGCCGTTTTCATCTTTGAGTTTCTTGATTTCCACGCCGTCAGGGTTGTTCGAACCCACTTCGTGCAAGGCGATGATGTGTGCCACGACCAAACCGAGCAACACCAGCGGTACGGCAATAACGTGCAGTGCGAAGAAGCGGTTCAGGGTAACGTCGGAAACGTTGAAGTCGCCGCGAATCCAAGTGGATAAATCAGGACCGATAACAGGGATAGCAGAGAACAGGTTAATAATCACCTGTGCGCCCCAGAAGGACATTTGACCCCAAGGCAACAGGTAGCCCATAAAGGCTTCGGCCATCAATGCCAAGAAAATCAGGGAACCGAAAATCCACACCAATTCGCGCGGTTTTTTGTACGAACCGTAAATCAGGCCGCGGAACATGTGCAGGTATACGACGATGAAGAAGAAAGATGCGCCGGTAGAATGCATGTAGCGGATAATCCAGCCGCCGGACACGTCGCGCATGATGTACTCTACTGCGGTAAAGGCAGCAGGCAGGTGATAGGCATTCAGGTTGCCGTCCGGTTTGTAGTTCATGGTCAGGAAGATACCGCTGACGATTTGAATCACGAGGACGAGCAGAGCCAAAGAGCCGAAGTAGTACCAGAAGTTGAAGTTCTTCGGCGCGTAGTATTGAGCCAAATGCTCATTCCACATTTTAGACAGAGGGAAACGAGCGTCCGTCCAGTCTAACAATGCTTTTGCTTTGCTATTGGTTTGGTTTGCCATAATTATCGTTCCTTATTTTTAGTCTTCGCCTACCAAGACTGTCGTATCGCTCAGATATTTGTAGGGCGGAACAACCAGGTTGGTCGGTGCAGGAACACCTTTATATACGCGGCCTGCCATGTCGAATTTCGAACCGTGGCAAGGGCAGAAGAAACCGCCTTTCCAGTCTGCCCCCAAATCCGCAGGAGCAACGTCTGGACGGTAGGTCGGCGAACAGCCCAAGTGGGTACAGATGCCGATGGCTACAAGGATGTTCGGCTTAATCGAACGGGTCTCGTTTTTACAGTTTTCGGGCTGATGATCCACATCAGAATTAGGGTCGACAACCGCACCGTTCAAACTTTTCAGGTCTTTGAGCTGCTGATCGGTACGGTTAACCACCCAAATCGGTTTACCTTGCCATTCGGCAGTCAACATTTGTCCGGATTCGATTTTGCTGACATCGATTTCGACGGGAGCACCTGCGGCCTTGGCTTTTTCCGACGGGAAAAAGCTTGCCACGAAAGGCGTAGCTACGCCCAAAGCCGCCACACCGCCCGCGCCGCACGTAGCCAGCGTCAAAAAGCGGCGGCGACCGCTATTGATTTCTTGATTATCCATTATTCAGTCGTCCTAAAATTTTGGGAATACCGAGCCATTAAACGATGTAATTCTACCTAGTTTACCGTGATACTCAAAGCATTATTTAAATTAAGGTAAATTTTCATGACGATTATCAAGGCTTAAGCGGGATTATCTTCATCGAAATGACAGACTTCCAACTCAAAATGCTGTGCCACGGCCTCGCCCAGGGCGCGGATGCCGTAACGTTCCGTCGCATGGTGTCCCGCGCTGACAAACGCAACGCCTGTTTCATTGGCAAGGTGAAACTGCGATTCCGAGATTTCTCCGGTCAAATAAGCATCGACGCCTTCGTCTATGGTCGTCTGAAAAAATCCCTGCGCACCGCCGGTACACCATGCGATACGTTTGATTTCGCGCGACATATCGCCGACGGCTACGGGCTGCCGTCCCAGCGTTGCAGCAATGTGTTGCAACCATTCAGCCAAAGTCTGCGGCGTTTTCAGACGACCTATATTCAACAGGTTCTGTTCGCCGAACTGCCTTTCGACTTCCCAATCCAACTTATCGGCAAGCTGCGCGTTGTTGCCCAACACAGGGTGCGCATCCAGCGGCAGGTGGTAGCCCGCCATATTGATTTGGTGTTGCAATAATGTTTCGATGCGCACTTTTTTCCAGCCCGTAATCGTTACCGGCTCGCTTTTCCAAAACATCCCGTGGTGCACCAAAAGCATATCCGCGCCCTGCTCCGCAGCAAAATCGACTGCCGCCTTGCTTGCCGTTACCGATGTCGCTATTTTGCCGACTTCCGACCTGCCCTCGACCTGCAAACCGTTGGGCGCATAGTCTTTGAACATTCCGACCTGCAACACCTCGTCACACCACGCCAAAATATCGTTGCGTTTCGCCATATCATTCCTTTCAACACATAGCGGATTGAGTTTCACAGGACAAAGCGAAACAACGCCATCTCCGTTTCAAGTCAATTCACCATATTCATACAAAATCGGACCCACATTCTAACCGCAAACCCTGACGCGCCCCAATCCCCACGCCGTTCAACACGCGCCCGCATTTACACCCCGGCATGAAATATTTTAATATTGCCCGTCTCAAAAGGTCGTCTGAAAGCGTGAAAACCAATGGATTCCATCATCGAACTGCGCCATCTCAAAACCCTGCTGGCACTCGAAGAAACTGGCAGCGTATCCCTTGCCGCCAAGCGTGTCTTCCTGACCCAATCCGCCCTTTCGCACCAAATCCGCGCGCTTGAAAACTATTACGACACCCCTCTGTTTGAGCGCAAATCCACGCCCTTGCGCTTCACACCCGCCGGCGAACGCCTGTTGAGGCTCGCACGCGAACTCCTCCCTCAAGTTTCCGCCGCCGAGCGCGACCTCGCCCGCATCATCGAAGGCGAAGCAGGCGAATTGCGGCTGGCAGTCGAATGCCACACCTGTTTCGACTGGCTCATGCCCGCGATGGGCGAATTCCGCCCCATGTGGCCGCAAGTCGAATTGGACATCGTTTCCGGCTTTCAGGCAGATCCGGTCGGACTCCTGCTGCAACACCGCGCCGATCTCGCCATCGTATCCGAAGCCGAAAAACAAAACGGCATCAGCTTCCGCCCTCTGTTTGCCTACGAAATGGTCGGCATCTGCGCCCAAGACCACCCGCTTGCCGCCAAAACCGTTTGGGAGGCAGAAGACTTCATCGGCGAGACCCTCATCACCTATCCCGTTCCCGACGAAATGCTCGACCTGCCCAAAAAAATATTGTTACCCAAAGGCATCAACCCACCGCGCCGCCGCAGCGAACTGACCATCGCCATCATCCAGCTCGTCGCCAGCAAACGCGGCATCGCCGCCCTGCCCTACTGGACCGTGATGCCCTATCTCGAAAAAGGCTACGTCGTCCACCGCCAAATCACCGCCAACGGCCTGCAAAGCGAACTCTACGCCGCCACGCGCACCGAAGACGCCGATAAAAGCTATCTCGACAACTTCTGCCAAATCGTCCGCGAACGCAGCTTCGCCGACCTCCCCGGCTTGAGCGAACTGGAAATGCACGGACACGATTAATGTTTTCTTGAAACACAGTGTTACAGTATCAAATCAATCCGACTTCAATATCAAAAGGTCGTCTGAAAACCCAAATCTCAGGTTTTCAGACGACCTTTTTACTTCCTATCCCGATTTAGCCTTCTTCAGGCAGCTTGGTGATTTTTACCCGCTCGATGCGTTGACCGTCTTTTTCAACGACTTGGAAACGCCAGCCGTGGAAATCGGCAAAATCGTCGACATCGGGAATGCTTTGTAGCTCTTCCATAATCAGTCCGGCAACAGTGTGGAAGTCGGCATCTTCCTCTTGTGCCGGGAGGTTGAGTTGCGGCGCGAGTTCGACGTATTCGAGCGAACCGTCCACGGTCAGGCTTTCATCGGCATTTTCTTGAACGGCGGGTTCTTCTTGGCGTTCAAACTCTTCGGGGAATTCGCCGGCAATGGTTTCCAGCAGGTCTTTCATGGTAACCATGCCCAAAACTGCGCCGAATTCATCGACTACCAAAGCATAATCCGCGCTGCTTTGGCGGAACAATTCAATCGCGCCTAACGCGGTCGCACTGTCCGGCAGGACAAGCGGCTGGCGCAGGACGGCTTGAATATTGAGTTCGCCGGTTTCGAGCAGTTGGGCGAGCAGGTCTTTTTTGTTGATGTAGCCCAACGGTTCGTCCACACCGGCTTTACCAACGACGAGCAGGCGGCTGTACGGGGTGTTTTGCAGTTGGGCATATTGCTCTTCACGGCTTTGGGAGATGTCCAAACGCTCAATGTCGCGGCGGGGAATCATCACGCCGAGGATGGGACGTTCGGCAAGCGTAAGGACGCTGCGTATCATGGATTTTTCGTTTTCCTCGAAATGCCCGTCGTCCTCTGCTTCGTCGCCCGCTTTGGCAAGCACGCTTTCGCGTATGCCCATCATGCCCAAGACGTTCTCGGCGGTGCGTTTGCGCCACGAGCTGCTGATGTAGTCGTTTTTGCGGCTGTTGCGCTGCGAAATTTGGTTGAATGCTTCAATCAGGATGGAGAAGCCGATAGCGGCGTAGAGGTAGCCTTTCGGGATGTGGAAATGGAAGGCTTCGGCAATGAGGCTGAAACCGATCATCAGCAGGAAACCCAAACAGAGCATGACAACGGTAGGATGCCTGTCCACAAACTCGGTCAGCGGTTTGCTGGCGGAAATCATGACGGTCATGGCAACGGCAACGGCACCCATGGCGACGACGATATGATCGACCATCGCAACGGCAGTGATGACGGAATCGATGGAAAATACCGCGTCAAGAATCAGGATTTGGGCAACCACGCTCCAAAATCGCGCGTGTTTTTTCTGACTATCGGCAACGGCAAATTGGTTATGCCCTTCGAGGCGTTCGTGCAGCTCGGTGGTGGCTTTGTAGAGCAGGAAGATACCGCCCGCGAGCATAATCATGTCTTTGCCGGAAACGTCCAACCCACTGATGTGGAACAGCGGGCGCGTCAGGGTCATGATGTGTGCCATGAAGCCGAGCATGATGATGCGGATAACGACCGCAAGCCCCAGACCGGTAATGCGGGCGCGGTCGCGTTGGGCAGGTTTGACTTTGTTCGCCAAAATGGCGACGAAAACGAGGTTGTCTATCCCCAAGACGACTTCGAGTACCAGAAGCGTGGCAAAGCCTATCCAAGTATGCGGCTCTGCCAACCAACTGAAATCCATGATTTTTGTATTCCTTTGTGTTCAAACGCGAAAAGGCAGCCTGAAACGCTCAAGCTGCCTGATTCATATCGATACGCACGAAAAACGGCGGGCGGTCATGCTGCTCTGGGTCTTTCATGTGTGCGTATGTCTCAAGTAAAAATAATGTAAATAGTTTAGCAGTTTGGAAGGCGGATGGCAAAAGGTCGTCTGAAAACTGGAATTTGCGTTTTCAGACGACCCGCCAAACCGCTTAAATAACCTGCTCTTTGGTTTTGGTCTCCGCGGCTTTATTCGTCATAAAACCGTCTATCGGCGCATAACCCACGAAATTGGCGTTTTCATCCATGATGACTACCCAATCTTTCGTGCGCCCGCTGGTCAGGGGCAGGAAGAACAAAGGTTTGCCGGATGCAGATACTTTGGCTGATTTGATGATGTCCGCTTCAGACATATTGCGGGCGGCAGCCAATTCGGACAACGGCTTCATCACGCGGCGGATTTTTTCGCGCTCGGCAGGGCCGTCGGGCAGCCACCAATTCGGACGCATACTCGGTTCGATACCCGTCAGCGACAAGCTCAGGCTTTCATTGCCTTCATCGACATTGGCAGCCTCGCGTACGCCTACGCGCTCTATACCGAACCAAGGCAGGGTTTTGAAGCCATCTTTGGCTTTTGCCAAATCCGCCTTATCGATTTCGGCGGCAGTCACAATATTGATACGGTCGCGCTCAAAAGCTGCGGCAACAGGACGGGCAAGGGATACGCTGTACAACCCGTAAATCAAAGCGGCAAGCTGGATCGCGCCGATTAAGGAAAAATCGACCACGCGCTCGCGCATTTTTTTCTTGGGGCTGGCAAGAATCAGGGTCAACAGCGGACCGCACACGATATCCACCGATACGACCAACTTATACAAATCCAAACCGCCGGTCAGTTCGGCATAGGGAAAGGGATACCAGACTTCAAAAACAAGCAGCGCCGCCAAGCCCGCCAAAACCAGACTGACAAGCAGATGCAGCGAGGCGCTTTTCACGGCGAAACGCCATCGCGAAACATGTTGAGTATTTTCCATAATGTTTGTCCGTAACGTAATTATTTGAAATATGATTTTTTGAAGACGTCATTATATCGGAATATAAAAGTTTTGCGGAAAACCAAATAAACATTTTTTTACATATCCCATGTTAAAATCCGCATTCCTCAAATATTTCAATATGATGTTATGCACGCTTCCGATCTTGACACAGACGATACGGCTCACGAATACCACGCCGACAATCCCGATTTCCCTGCCAAAACCGTTGTGGCGACGCTGTTTATCGGCGCGTTTTTCGGCTATCTCAACGACACGCTTTTAAATGTCGCACTTACGCCGATTATGAAGGATTTCGGTGTCGACAAGACCACCGTCCAATGGCTGACAACGGGCTTTTTGCTGGTGATGGGCGCGTTCACGCCGATTACGGCGGGCGTGATTCAATGGTTTGAAACGCGCAAGATGGTGTTGTTTACGCAGGCGACGTTTCTGGCGGGTTCGCTGATTTGCGCGTTTGCGCCGACCTTCGGGATTCTGGTTGTGGGGCGGATGGTGCAGGCGGTATCTGCCGCGTTTTTCGTGCCGCTCCTGTTTAACGGCATTTTGTCGATTTACCCGCCGAACAAACGCGGAACGGCAATGGGTGTGATTACCATGATGTTCACCGCCGCGCCCGCGATAGGGCCGACGCTGTCGGGCATCATCATCGACCACACACATTGGAGCGTGCTGTTCGGCTTTACTGCGCCGTTTATGCTGGCGGCGATGGTGTTGGTGGGCAAATATCTGACAGTCAATTTAAGCACCATCAGCCGTCCGAAGATTGATATTTTGTCTGCCGTACTGTCGATTGTTGGATTCGGCGGGCTGGTGTATGCGAGCAGTAATTTCGCCAGTCTGCCGCTGGCGGAATTTATCCTGCTGTTTGCCGCCTCCGTCGCGCTGGTGGGCTGGTTCGCATACCGCCAGTCCCGCCTGGCGACGCCGCTGCTGAACCTTCGGGCGTTTGAGTATAAGCAGTTCCGCCACTGCGTCGTGATTCTGGCGGGCGCGGTGTTCCTGTTTTTAGGTTTGGAACTGATGATGCCGATGTACACGCAGCAGGTGCTGATGCTGACAGGCACGGCGACGGGGCTGATTCTGATGCCCGCGAGTATCGCCCAAGCGGTTGCCGCGCCTTTGTTCGGAAAACTGTTGGACAAGAAGGGGGGACGGTTTGTCGTGTTGCCCGCCACAGTGATGCTGACGGTGTCGCTGGCGGTATTGTGGCTGTTTTTGCGGATTGACACGCAAGTCATGATGCTGACCGCCATGTTCACGCTGATGGCGGTGTCCGTATCCGCCTGCGTAACGGGCGAAACCCACGGCTTGAACGCGCTACCGAAAAAACTCAACCCCCACGGCGCGGCGATTCTGACCACCATCAACCCGATTGCCGGCGCGATCGGCGCGGCATTTTTCGTCGGCGCGACCAATATCGGCGAGAAACTGTCCTCTGCCGCCTCGCCGCAACAAGCCATGCTTGACGGCATCCATCTGGCGATGGGCAGCGCGCTGGTGTTGGGCGCGGTGATGGTGTTTTTCGCCATGCGCCTGAAACGTCACGAACCGGATCAACAAGTTTGAACATAAGGTACCAAACGGGCATTTGAAAGAAGCCGCAAACAGCGCAAAGAGGTCGTCTGAAAAAAATGCAAAAAACGTCAGGACGACAGGTTATCTCTTATTTTCTATACCGAAACCGCCCCAGTTTGCTATAATGCCCAGTTTCATCAAACCGCAATACCACACTTTAAAGGACAAAAAATGGGTTTTCTGCAAGGTAAAAAAATCCTGATCACCGGCATGATTTCCGAGCGTTCCATCGCTTACGGCATTGCCAAAGCCTGCCGCGAACAAGGCGCGGATTTGGCATTCACCTACGTTGTTGACAAACTGGAAGAGCGCGTCCGCAAAATGGCCGCCGAATTGGGTTCCGAACTCGTATTCCGCTGCGATGTCGCCAGCGACGACGAAATCAACCAAGTTTTCGCCGATTTGGGCAAACATTGGGACGGCTTGGACGGCCTCGTCCACTCCATCGGCTTCGCACCGAAAGAAGCCTTGAGCGGCGACTTCCTCGACAGCATCAGCCGCGAAGCGTTTAATACCGCACACGAAATTTCCGCATACAGCCTGCCCGCATTGGCAAAAGCCGCCCGTCCGATGATGCGCGGCAGAAACTCCGCCATCGTCGCCCTGAGCTACTTGGGCGCGGTTCGTGCGATTCCGAACTACAACGTCATGGGCATGGCAAAAGCCAGCCTCGAAGCAGGCATCCGCTTTACCGCCGCCTGCTTGGGTAAAGAAGGCATCCGCTGCAACGGCATTTCCGCCGGCCCGATTAAAACCCTTGCTGCTTCCGGCATTGCCGATTTAAGCAAACTCTTGGGACACGTCGCTTCCCACAATCCGCTCGGCCGCAACGTAACCATCGATGAAGTCGGCAACACCGCCGCCTTCCTGCTCTCCGAACTCTCTTCAGGCATTACCGGCGAAATCACTTACGTTGATGGCGGTTACAGCATCAACGCCCTGAACGATGAAGAGGCGTAATGATTTGTAATATTTTGTAGAAAAGACAACTTATTACACAAAAAACCGTCTGATTAAGTGGTGTAAAAAAGGTACACCGGCTATTTCAGGCGGTTCTTTTTTCGTATAAAAGGCGGCATATTTCGGGAATTTTGTCATAAAACAAATTTTAACTTTTCTGAATTTTATTTAACAAATAAAACGATACTATGCCTGCCGGTTTGAAAAAGCCCGTCCGTCACTTCGGACGCACTTTTTTTAAAAATTTCACTTTATTATCCACAAACATACAGGAGGACATTTATGTCTATTGCTTCAGAATTCAAACAGTTTATTATGCGCGGCAACGTTATCGACTTGGCAGTCGGTATGGTCGTCGGTACTGCGTTCAGCGGCATCGTTAAATCTTTGGTTGACGACGTAATCATGCCCCCTATCGGTCTGTTGATCGGCGGCGTTGACTTCTCCAACCTGTTCATCACCCTGAAAAACGGTGCGCAAGCGCCCGCAGAAGGCTATGCCAACTTGGCGGCAGCCCAAGCAGCCGGTGCCGTCACCCTGAATCTCGGTCTGTTCATCAACTCCGTTATCAGCTTCCTGATTATCGCTGCTGCGATTTTCTCCGTTATCAAAGCATTGAACTCCATGAAAAAAGCCGAAGCGCCTGTTGAAGAAGCACCTGCAGAGCCTAGCGAAGAAGTATTGCTGTTACGTGAAATCCGCGACTCTCTGAACAAAAAATAATCTTTTGAAGATTTGAAATAAAAAGGTCGTCTGAAAATTTTCAGACGACCTTTTTGTTTTGCGTATCTCTCCGATATCAATGATTTACGGTTTACGGTATCGGATTGCGTGGGATAACCATTCTTCAATCTCTATCCACATGGCTCCTCCCATTTACAGCAAACCAGGCTGACCCAATGCGGGGTCGGTCGCGCGGGCGGCTTGTGCGTCTTCAACGGTCAGCCCCAAAGCTTTCGCCACGCCTTCGCCGTAGGCGGGGTCGCAACGGTGGCAGTTGCGGATATGGCGGTATTTGATGAAGTCGGGGGCGTCGCCCATGGCTGCGGCGGTGTTGTCGAACAAAGCCTGTTTCTGCGCGTCGTTCATCAGGTTAAACAAGGCGCGCGGTTGGCTGAAGTAGTCGTCATCGTCTTGGCGGTAGTCCCAGTACGCTGCGTCGCCGTTGATTTTTAAAGGCGGTTCGGCAAAGTCGGGCTGCTCCTGCCATTGGCCGAAGCTGTTGGGTTCGTAGTGCGGCAGGCTGCCGTAGTTGCCGTCGGCACGGCCTTGCCCGTCGCGTTGGTTGCTGTGGACGGGGCAACGAGGGCGGTTGACGGGGATTTGGCGGAAGTTTACCCCCAAACGGTAGCGTTGCGCGTCGGCGTAATTGAACAAACGGGCTTGCAGCATTTTGTCGGGGCTGGCGCCGATACCGGGAACCAGATTGCTCGGTGCAAAGGCGGATTGTTCCACATCGGCGAAGAAGTTTTCGGGATTGCGGTTCAACTCGAATTCGCCCACTTCAATCAGCGGATAGTCTTTTTTCGGCCAAACTTTGGTCAGGTCGAAGGGATGATACGGCACTTTTTCCGCATCGGCTTCAGGCATGACTTGGATGTACATCGTCCATTTCGGAAACTCGCCGCGTTCGATGGCTTCGTACAGGTCGCGCTGGTGGCTTTCGCGGTCGTCGGCGATGATTTTGGCGGCTTCTTCGTTGGTCAGGTTTTTAATGCCTTGCCGGCTGCGGAAATGGAATTTCACCCAAAAACGTTCGCCCGCTTCGTTCCAGAAGCTGTATGTATGCGAACCGAAGCCGTGCATATGGCGGTAACTGGCGGGGATGCCGCGGTCGCTCATGACGATGGTGACTTGGTGCAGGGCTTCGGGCAGCAGCGTCCAGAAATCCCAGTTGTTCGTGGCGGAGCGCATATTGGTGCGCGGGTCGCGTTTGACCGCCTTGTTCAAGTCGGGGAATTTGCGCGGGTCGCGCAGGAAGAACACAGGCGTGTTGTTGCCGACCATATCCCAGTTGCCTTCTTCGGTATAAAACTTCAACGCAAAGCCGCGGATGTCGCGTTCCGCATCGGCTGCGCCGCGCTCGCCTGCCACGGTGGTGAAACGGGCGAACATCTCGGTTTGCTTGCCGACTTCGCTGAAGATTTTGGCGCGGGTGTATTTCGTGATGTCGTGCGTCACGGTGAATGTACCGAACGCGCCCGAACCTTTGGCGTGCATACGGCGTTCGGGTATCACTTCGCGCACGAAGTCGGCAAGTTTTTCATTCAGCCACAAATCCTGCGCCAGCAACGGGCCGCGCGCGCCTGCGGTCAGGCTGTTTTGATTGTCGGCAACGGGGGCGCCGTTGTTCATGGTCAGGTGGGTTACGGGACATTTAGAGACAGTCATAATAATTTCCTTTGTGAAATGGTCAGTGGTTTATAAAACGATTTGCCGAAAAGCATATTCGTAGCCGGTTTCTTGGCATTCATAAATTTCTTGTATCGACATTTATTTTTCCTTTTGTTTAAGCTATGAATAGGACTATACAGAAAGGTTTTGACTATTGAAACTATGACTTCAATTTAATATTGTTATTATTAATTGAGATTTGATTTTTGTTAGATTTTTATTATTGATTAATGCATGAAATAGAAAAAGGTCGTCTGAAACTGTTTTCAGACGACCTTTTGTATCTCCGTTCGCATTAAAGCTTGCGCATCATCATCATGAAATATGCGCCGCCTATGAGCGTGGCCATCATTCCGGCGGGGACTTCGTAAGGGAACATTACCTGCCTGCCCAGCCAGTCGGCCGTCATCATAACCGATGCGCCGATGAGTGCGGCGGCGGCAAGTTGCTGTTTGGGCAGGCGTGCGCCGAGCATACGGGCCAGATGCGGCGCAAGCAGTCCGACGAAGCTCAAGGGGCCGATAAGCAGGGTGGATAAGGCGGTTAACGCTGCGCTTGAGACGATCAGCACCAACCGTGCGAGGGGGACATTGATGCCGACAGAGCGGGCGATTGTCGCGTTCAGGCTGAGCAGTCCGAGCCAGCGTTGCAGCGGGAGGATGAGGAGGAGCGAGGCGACGGCGAGGAGGCCGACAGTAAGGGCGGATTCGGGCGTTGCCTGATAGGTCGAACCTGACATCCACAATAAAAGCAGTTGTACGCGGAAATCGCCGCTTGCCGTCCAAATGCGGATGGCGGCATCGGCGAGTGCGGCCAGCGCCATGCCGGTAAGCAGGATTTTTTCGGGGGTAAATCCGTTTTTGCGGTTGAACAGCATCAACAGCCCCAAGGATACGAGAGCGGAAACGATACCTGTCAGCCAAAACCAGCTGCTGCCCGAGGTAATGTCGAACAGCATTACTACCGCCATCGCGCCGAATGCCGTTCCGGAGCTGATGCCCAAGAGTTCGGGTCCCGCCATCGGGTTTTGCGTCAGCCTTTGCAGTATGACACCGGTCAGCGCGAGCATGGTGCCGGTGGCGGCGGCGAGCAGCACGCGCGGGTAGCGGAATACGAAATATTCCGGGTCTATGGTCAGGCGCAGGGTTTCGTCATAGCGTCCGACCGTAAACGCCAATACCGATACGGCGACGGCGATAAGCGGCAGAAAACGCAAGAGGCGCAGGACGTGCGGGGCGGCGGTTGAAATATCGGAGGTCGTCTGAAACGAAGGACGCGGAGGTGCTTTCGCCGTCAGCCACAACAAAAGCGGCGCGCCGACGAGGGCAGTTACAGCGCCGGCGGGCAGATCGGTGCCGCGGTAGTGTTTCAGCAGCATCAGGCTGTTGTCCGTCAGCATCAAAAGCAGTGCGCCGACGATGAAGGAGCAAATCAGGCGCATGGACAGCGTGCGTACGCCCATTTGCCGCACCAGCGTCGCCGCCGCCAATCCGACAAAGCCCATCATGCCGACAAAGCCGACCACGCCCGCACTCAAAAATGCAGCAACCGCCAAAGACAGCAGGCGGATTTTCTTCACCGGTATGCCTGCCGATTTCGCCTGCGTGTCGCCCAGGCTCATGATGTTTAACGGTTTGATTAAAAAGGCGGTAAGTATGGCAGCAACGGCAATCCGCCACAAAAGCCCCAACGTATCGCGCCAACTGTCCTGCACCAGGGAGCCGCTGCCCCACTGCATCACGCCGCGCGTCTCTTCGCTGAAAAACAGCATCACGATACCGGTGAGGGAACCCAGATACAGGCTGACCACCAAACCCGCCAGCACGACGCTGAGCGGTTGCAGGGCGCGCCGTGCCGACAGCCGCAATACCGCACCCAAAGCCGCCGCTGCACCGGCAAACGCCACGGCAGACGTGCCGTAGGCAAGGAAGGAAGGGGCGAACACGGTCGCCGCCACCAAAGCCGCCTGCGCGCCGCTGCTGACTGCCAGCGTACTGTCGGATGCGAGCGGATTGCGCATCAACTGCTGCATCAGCATGGTCGCCATCGCCGTACTGCCGCCCGCGAGCAGCGCCATCGCCATGCGGGGCAGGGTGTTGTTCTGCACCATCAGCGCGTCCAAAGGCAGGCTGTCGGGACGGTCAAACAGCCGCAGCCACGGCAGCGTCCATTCCAGCTTCAATATCCAAAACGCCGTCAGCGCGCACGATATTGCCAACGCGGCGGCAAGGATAGGCAGGGGTCGTCTGAAAATCTTTACCATGCGACTTCCTTTTGTGCGGACGGGTTTTCAGACGACATCGAACGCATCAGTTGCAAAGTGAAACGCTGCATGGACGGCAGCGCGCCGTAGCTCCACGACGGCTCGAAGATGCGGCGGTTTGCAGGGCGGCTGAACGGCAGGCGTTGCCAAAGCGCGCTTTTTTCGAGCGTTGCATGTGTATTTTGAGGATGCGGTTTGACGATGATCAGCAGCGTGTCCGGCGGCAGCTTTGCTAAATCTAAAAGCGTGATGTTTTCGAAACCCCATTCGTTGCTTTTGCCCGTCCAGGCATTGTTCAGCCCCAATTTGTCGAACACGGCCTGAAACAGCGAAGTCTTGCCGTAAATCCGCAAATGCCGCCCGTCGGCAAACTGCACCACCGCAAACGGGCGGCCGCGATATGCCGAAAGCGCGGGTTTGGCGCGGGCAAACAGGTTTTCCGTACCGGCAATCAGCTTTTCGGCAGCGGCAGGGTCGCCGATGATTTTACCCAGCCTGCGCGTGGCTTCGACCGTGTGGGCATATTCGATGCCTTTTGCCGTGCCGAAATCCACTTCGCGTACCGGGGCGATTTTTTCAAACTGGGACTTGGCGGCGGCATACCAGGAAGATTGCACGAAAAAATCAGGCTTTATCTGATACAGCCGCTCCAAATTCGGCTGGAAGCGCAGCCCCGCTTCCTTGACGGCAGCGGGCAGCGGCGGATGGTTCACCCAGGTATCGTACACGCGGCGGTCGGCGACGCTGACGGGCGGATGTCCCATCGCCGTCAGTGTTTCGGCGACCGTCCAGTCCGAAGTCGCCACGCGCGGTGCGGCGGGTGCAGGCAGGGAAAACAGGAGGGCGGCGGTAAAAAACAGCCGTGCGGCAAGGCGGGGAATGTCGTCTGAAAAGCGGTGGGACATCAGCTTGGAAGGTCTTTCGGTTTTTGAATAAAGGGTCGTCTGAAACATATCGGATACAGGTATTCCACAATGGTCTGCAATGTCATCCGGTTTGGATTCGGGCGGCGGATTTTATGGTCGGAGCTTATGCGGCGGGACGGCTTGCCTGCGTCAAGGCAATGCCACGGGGCGGCCGTTTTCAGGATGGGCGATGATGTTCATATCGACGCTGTAAATGTCTTTCAACACTTCTGCGGTCATGATGTCGGCGGGTTTGCCCGTTTTTAATAGCCGTCCCTGTTTGAGCGCGACCAGTTCATCGCAATACTGCGCCGCCAGATTAATGTCGTGGATGACGATGATGACGCCCAAACCCAAATCGCGAGACAGCTTGCGCACCAGTGCCATCACGTCGATTTGGTGGGCGATGTCCAAAGCGGCAAGCGGTTCGTCCAGCAGCAAAAAGCGGCTTTGCTGCGCCAGGCACATCGCCAGCCAGACGCGCGAACGTTCGCCACCCGAAAGCGTATCGACGATTTGATCGGCAAATTTTTCCGTATGCGTCAGCCGCAACGCCTGTTCCACCGCCTGTCTGTCCGCATCGTTCGTGCGCCCTAAAAGCCCGCTCCAGGCATAACGCCCCATCATAACCAGCTCACGCGCGGTCAGCGCGGTGGCGGCGGGCAGGTGCTGCGGAAGATAGGCGACTTCTTTGGCGTATGCGCGGGCGGAATAGGCGCGTATTTCTTTGTCGTTCAGCAATATCCTGCCGCCTGCGGGTTCATGCTGGCGGGTGAGCAGTTTCAACAGCGTGGACTTGCCCGAGCCGTTATGACCGATTAGGCCGTACACGCGGTTAGGGGAAAAGTTGACGCTGATGTCGTGCAGCAGCGAGCGGCCGGGTATGGCGAAGGTGGCGTTTTGGATTTGGAACACGTTTCAGACGACCTTTTGGTGGGTTTGACGTTATTCGGAGAAAGCGGCGGAGCGGCAAAACCCATTGCCCGTTGTCGGTGCCGATGCCGCAAAGGCGGAGTTTTACGGCGGTTGTCCGAAAGCGTAAGGCAAAGTCGGACGCCTCAGGCTCCAAGGTCGTCTGAAAACGTTTCAGACGACCTTTGGACCGTTGGAGACCGTTTTGCCGCCCGTCCCTTAAAAATCGACCGAAGCCGACAGGGTGAAGCTGCGCGGTGCGCCGGCGTTCAGGTAGCCGTTGTTAGGGTATCCGCCGACGGATGCCCAGTATTTCTTGTTGGCAACATTATCGAGGCGGGCGCGGAAGGTGGCTTCGTGCCTGCCGATTTGGGTGCGGTAGCGTGCGCCGAGGTCGAAGCGTGTCCAGCCGCCGACTTTGAGCGTGTTGGCGGCGTCGGCGTAGGAAGAGCCGGTATAGACCATGCGGCCGTCAAACGCCAGCCCCTGCACTTTCGGCACTTCCCATTCCAAGCCGATGTTGGCCTGGGTTTTGGCCACACCGATGGTGCGTTTGCCGTCGGTCGAGGACGAGCCGGTGGATTTCTGTTTGGCATCGAGCAGGGTTACGCCGCCCAAGAGTTTCACGCCCGGGGCAACTTCGCCGTAAACGGTGATTTCCGCGCCCCGGTGGCGGTCTTTGCCTTCGGAGGTGAAGCGGGCGGTGTTGCCGCTTTCGGCAACGTAAAGCGAACGCGGTTTGTCGGTGTGGAACAGGGCCAATCCCGCGCCGAAGCCGTTGGCTTCAAATTTCGTGCCGATTTCTTTTTGTTTGGAAACATAGGGTTTGAGCGATTCGCCGGCATTGCTGACGGCGTAGGCCCGGCCGTTGATGGAGGCAGTCGAGCCTGCGGTCGCGCCTTGTCCCAGGCTTTCGATGTAGTTGCCGTACACCGACCAATTCGGCGTGATGCGGTACACCGCGCCGACGGCGGGACTGAGGCGCGATTTTTTGTAATTTTCGGTTTGCGCGCCCGTATTATAGGCGTAAGCCTTGTTATGCACCTGCTGCCAGCGCGCCCCGAGCATGAATTGCAGGCGTTTGTCCCAAAGGCTGAAGGTGTCGCCCAGGGCGAAGCTGGTCAGACGTGTTTTGCCGGTAACGGCAGGATTGCCCATGTCGTTGCCCGAATACAGCGGGTCGGCGGCTGCGGGTTGCGGATAGCGGGACGGGTTGTAGAGGTTGGTCGTATATTGGTTGCCCCAATCCATGATGTAAGCGTTTTTGCGCGAGGATTGGAAACGGTTGGCGGCGGCGGTCCATTCGTGCTCTACCGCGCCCGTATTGAATTTGCCGCGCAAACCGATTTCGCCCGTGTCGATTTTATCCTTACGCGCGTTGTCGAAGCGGTAAATCGATCCGTCGCCGTTGACATTGCGGACAGTCAGGTTTGCCAGAGAATTGTTTTCCTTGCTGCGGCGGAAGCCATAGGCGGCGTAGGCAGTCAGGTTGTCGTTGAAATCGTATTCGCCGCGCATTGTGCCGAACCAGTCGCGCTCGTTGGAATACGTCCACGGCTGCGCCCAGTTGGACGAGGCATCAGGCGCGGCCGGCACGGCGGTCAGGCCTGACAGGGTAACATTGGTACGCGTGGCTTTGAGCTTGTTGTCCTGCCAACCCAAATCGGCGGACAGGCGGGCATTTTCATTGCGCCAGTCTAGGCCGACATTGACCAGGCTGAGTTTGGACTTTTCTTCGTCTATTGCGGTTTTGCCATTATGGTGCGCCGCATTGACGCGCACGCCGAATTCCTGATTTTGTCCGAAACGGCGCGCCACGTCCGCCGCCAAACCACCGCGTTTTCCCGCGCCGTAATTGGCAGTCAGCCGGTTCAATCCTTCATTGGACGCGCGTTTGGGCAATACGGATACCGTGCCGCCGATATTGTTGCCGCCCGGCGCCATGCCGTTTAAGAAGGCGGATGCGCCGCGCTGGACTTCCACGCGTTCGAAAAGCTCGGTGGCGATGTATTGGCGCGGCAGGATGCCGTAAAGGCCGTTGTACATGGTATCGTCCGATTCGGCGGCAAAGCCGCGTATGAAATACGCTTCCTAAAAATTGCCGTAACCGCGCGCAACGCGGACGGTCGGGTCGTTTTGCAGTACGTCGCCGACGCTGCGCGCATGTTTGTCTTGAATCAGCCTATTGGTGTAAGCAGTATTGGAGAACGGCGATTCTAGGTTTTTTTTATTGCCCAAAATACCCACGCGGCTGCCGCGCGCCACCTGTCCGCCCTTAAATGCAGGAATCAAACCGCCCTTGGATGCGTCCGCGCTGACGGTTACGGTGATGGTTTCGAGTTCGGCGGTTTCTCGGACTTGGGGTTCGTCTGAGGCAAATGCCGCCGAAACGGCAAGGAGGGAGAGGCTGAGGATGCTGAGTCTGGAAGCGGGCTTAATCATTTGTATTTTCTTTCAAAAGTCGATCGTAACGGTTAATTCTAAAAGAAAATTAATTTCATTTCAAAAAAAATAAATGATAAAAGGTCGTCTGAAACTGTTTTCAGACGACCTTTTGACTGAATGGCTGTCAACTTTACCGTTTACGCCGCATCGTACAACCCGCGCACCACCCTGCCGATGGCGGCGATGCCTTTTCCCAGCGTTTCTGCGTCCTGCGCGATGCTCATGCGGATGCACTCGCGGGCGTGCGGGTAATCCTGCGTGTCGATGCCGACGAAGAAATGTTCGCCCGGAATAATCAGCGTGCCTTCGGCTTTGAGCATTTCATACAGGGTTTGCGATGAAACGGGCAGGTTTTCAAACCAGAGCCACAGGAAAATCGCGCCTTCGGGCTTGTGGATTTTCAGCGGATACGCGCCCAGCTCGCGCTTGAGCAGCGAGACGGCGGTTTGCGCCTGATTGCGGTAAAACGGCCGGATGACGTCGTCTGAAAGCTGTTTCAGACGACCGTCCTGCAACAGCGGCGTTGCGATGGCTGCACCGAAGCGGGTGGGCGACAGGTTCACAATCGCGTTCAGGCTGCTGACGGCTTTGACGACTTCGGGCGCGGCGACGATGATGCCGGTGCGCACGCCCGGCAGGCCGACTTTGGAAAGGCTGAAGCAGAGGATGATGTTTTCGTGCCAATTCAGCATCACGTCGCTGTAAATGATGTTGGGGAACGGCATTCCGTAGGCGTTGTCGATAATCAGCGGAATGCCGTATTTTTGCGCCAAAGCGTCCAGCCGCGCCATTTCGCCGTCGGTCAGCACGTTGCCGGTCGGGTTGGTCGGGCGCGAACAGCAAATCGCGCCGATTTTGCCCGCTTTGAGTTCGGGCAGGCTTTCCAGCGCGTCAAAGTCCACGCGGTATTTGAAGAAGCCTGCTTCGCCTTCGTGTTCGACCGCTTCGATTTTCGGTTTGACGGAAACAAAGTGCTGCCCTTCGACATGCACGTCGGCATAGCCGATGTATTCGGGCGCGAGCGGCAGCAGGATGGCTTTCTCTACGGAAAGGTCGTCTGAAACCTTGAATTTGCCGCCGAAGAGGTTGAAAAGATAGAAAAACGCGTTCTGCGAACCGTTGGTCAGCGCGATATTGTCGGCGGTCAGGTGCCAGCCGTATTCGCGGTTGAGGAAGGCGGTCAACGCGTCAATCAGCGCGGCATCGCCTTGGGGATTGGAGTAGTTGCCAATGTTCTCGACAGCGTGCTCCGCCGCCAGCTTTGAAAATACGTCGGCGAACACGGAGTTGACTTCGGAGATCCGCGCCGGATTGCCGCCGCCGAGCATGTTGACGGACTTGTCGCTTTTGAGCGCGTCGCCGAGGTCGTCCATAAGTTGCAGGATGCCGTTGTGTTGCGTGAATTTTTCGCCGAATGCCGAGAACTGCATGATGACTCCGTGTAAATATGATTGGCGGGGATTATATCAGCTTGATATGGTGAGGGGTCGTCTGAAAATGAATGTGGCGGGTTTGACGCACCATTGTCCCAACATCGCAAGAATATGTGACGGCAATTCATCTGCCCTGCCCTCTTAAAAATTCAGACGACCCGATGAATCTCATCAGGTCGTCTGAAAATGTGAACGTCGGGAAAAGGAAAGCGACTTAGCGGATTTTCAGCGTACTCAATCCGATTAACACCAAGACGATGGTAATAATCCAAAAACGGACGACGACTTGGGTTTCTTTCCAGCCTTTTTGTTCGTAGTGGTGGTGGATGGGCGCCATCAGGAAGATGCGTTTTTTGGTTCTCTTATACCAGCCGACCTGAAGCATAACGGACACGGCCTCAACGACAAACAGACCGCCCATAATGACGAGGACGAACTCTTGGCGGACGATGACGGCAACGGTACCGAGTGCCGCCCCCAATGCCAGCGCGCCGACGTCGCCCATGAAGACTTGCGCGGGATAGGCGTTGAACCACAAGAATCCGAGACACGCGCCGCACATGGCGGTACAGAAAATCACAACTTCGTTCGCGCCTGCGACATAAGGCAGTTGCAGGTATTGGGCGAATTGCGAGTGTCCGCTGGCGTAGGCGAAGATGGCGAGGCCGGCGGCAACGAGGACGACGGGGAAGGCGGCAAGGCCGTCAAGGCCGTCGGTGAGGTTGACGGCGTTGGAAGTGCCGACGATGGTCAGATAGGTCAGGACGACGAAGCCGACCACGCCCAGCGGCAAAGCGACTTGTTTGAAGAAGGGAACGATGAGGATGTTGTTGGAGGAGTTTTCAGCAAGGAAGAACAGGGCAAGCGCGGCAACAATGGCGACGCTCGATTGCCACACCATTTTGAATTTGGCGGAAACACCGTTGGGGTCTTTATAGACGACTTTGCGCCAGTCGTCGTAAAACCCGAGCGCGCCCGTGGCGAGCAATACGCCCAAGAGAATCCAAATATACGGGTTTGCCCAGTTGCCCCACAACAGCGTGGATACGGTAATAGCGGTCAGAATCAGCGAACCGCCCATCGTCGGCGTACCGTTTTTGATGAGGTGGGTTTGCGGCCCGTCGGTGCGTACCGCCTGCCCGACTTTCAACTGCGTCAGTTTGCGGATGGTCCACGGACCGAGCAGCAGGGAAAACGCCAGGGCGGTCAAAGCTGCCATGACGGCGCGGAATGTGGTGTATTGAAAGACATTCAGACCGGTCAACCAGTTACTGAAATGTGCAAGCCATAAAAACATGGGGCTTCCTTTTGTTTTTGTTGTTACATTGGGCTTATCGCCCGTTTTAAATTTTGGTTTTTGGGTCGTCTGAAAAAGTTTCAGACGACCTTTGTTGAGTATCAAGCTGCTTATGACAGTCAGTGCCTGCTGAAGTTCACTCTCAATGCAGGTTTCTAGCGAACCCGTTTCCGTTGTTTAGAGAGATGGCAGCATTATTGAGTGGCGGCGTTCGCGTCTTTCTCAATCACGCAAATCGGATAATTTCGCACCAATCAGCAATAAGGCTTTTCATTTTCAGACGGCCTCTTTGTCCGTCAATACCTCGACCACTTCTTCCATCTTCATAAAGCGCGAACCTTTCACCAACACGGTGGCGCGTTCGGGCAAATCGTGGCTCAACACTTGAATCAACGGGTCTTTGGCGGCAAACCACAAACCGTCCGCGCCAAACGTTTCTGCCGCTTCGACGCTGTTGTCGCCGACAAAATAAGCCGCTTCGATGCCTTGGTCGCGGGCGTACGCGCCGACTTCGGCGTGCATGGCGGCGGCCTCGTCCTCGCCCAGTTCGCCCATATCGCCCATCACAAAAATACGCGGCGCAGGCATACGCGCCAACACGTCAATTGCGGCTTTCATGCTGTCGGGGTTCGCGTTGTAAGTATCGTCAATCAGGGTCGCACCTTTGATGCCGGATTTGACGTTCAGACGACCTTTGATGTTGCTGAAACCTTTCAAACCTTCCGCCACATCGTCCAAAATCAAACCCGCAGCCAAAGCCAGCGCGGCAGCAGCAGCAGCGTTATGGACATTGTGGCGACCGGGAACAGGCAGCACCACGGCGGCGCGCTCGTCGCCGCACACCAAATCAAATTCGCACGACAAAGGTTTCAGCACGATATTTTCCGCATGGACATCGCCGCTATCGACACCGAAAGTCCGCTGCTGATGACCTTGGGAGGTCGTCTGAAACACGGCGGCATGTTCGTCTTCGCACGGAATCAAAGCTAATCCGTCTTCGCCCAAACCTTGATAAATCTCGCTTTTCGCCTTGGCAATATCGTTCGTGCCGTCAAAACCGCAGCCGACATGGGCGCGCAGGGCGTTGTTGACCAAAGCGGCATCGGGTTTGGCGATTTGCGTCAAAACCGCCAGCTCGCCGAAATGGTTCATGCCCATTTCAATGACGGCATAGCGGTGTTTTTCGTTTAATTTCAACAAAGTCAGCGGAAGGCCGATGTGGTTGTTGAAGTTGCCCGCCGTCGCCAAAACGGCATCATCGCCGAAACGGCGGCGCAATACCGCAGCCAGCATTTCCTTCACCGTCGTCTTGCCGCCCGAACCGGTAATGCCGAACACAAACGGGTTCACATTATCGCGCCACGCCTTCGCCAGCGTTTGCAACGCGGCAAGCGTGTCATCGACTTTCAACGCGCCATCCAAAGCAGCGCAATCTTTGCGCGAAACCACAACCGCCGCCGCACCCGCAGCCAATACGTCTTCAACAAAATCATGAGCGTCAAACCGCTCGCCCGCCAATGCAAAAAACACATCGCCCGCGCGGATATCACGGCTGTCGGTTACGATGCGCGAAACGGGTTTGTTTTCAGACGGCGTCGGAAGGTTGAGGGTTTGACAGATGAAATTTAGGTCTAATGGTTTCATGGTTTCTTTCGTTTGTTTTTTTCAGACAGTTTTTTAACACTCAGCTACCGATTTTTCCGTACTCCTGATAATCGGAGAAACACAATACGATGGTTTTACCGTTTTTACGGTAAGGATGGCAGAGGCTGTAATGACCGTCTTCCGCTTCATAGCGCATTTCCTGAGTTTGTCCGGCAAATACTTTTTGCAGGTATTCGCGCTCCTTCAAATTCGGAGAATAGACATAGTCCGTTTTCTTGACCATCACTTTCTCACCATTTCGATCCATGACAAAATTATCATTACCTTCTACATTTTGATTGGCAGCAGGTACAGCTTCATTTTGACTGGCGGCAGGTACAGCTTCGCCACCCACGTTAAGGCGGGAATCGGCTGAAAAAGCCAGATAAACCGGTTTGTTGTCGATCTTATCCTGCACGATAATCATGGCAGATTTGAACGACAAATCATCTTTAGCCATCAAATCAAGGATTTCTGACGATTTTTTAATATACGCCAAATCGAAACGGTAATCGGCCAATGCATCTAGTTGAGCAGGATTGTCTTTGACGATGCGCTCCGACGATTGGGTTAAGATGTCGCGTTTTTGCCGAATAGTCAGGTAATTGCCGCCGAACAGCAACGCCGCCAAAATAGGAAATACCGCCAACAGCAGATATACGGTTTTCCTACCGCCACGGACTTCTTCTTCCTGCCCGCGCTCGGCAATACGGGTCAGATTCAACATGATGTTCAACATCAACGTACCGCCCATCACAGCCAAAATCCCCAAAATACTCATCAGGAAAATTTCTGTAATGTGTTCACGGAACACCTTGAGTCCGAAGACTTGGATCAATATCAACGCGAACACCCAATACACCAGCAGTGTCACTGCTACCATACCGATGATGTTCGTTGCCTTGACCAATTTTTTTGCGTTCATCTCTTCACTCTTTTTTCAGACGACCTATTTGTCCTGATTAATCAATGGATACGGATTAATCGCACCGCTTGGCAGATACACGCCGTAATGCAAATGGGCCGGCGTGGTTTTGGCGTTGCCGGTTTTACCGACATAGCCGATGACCTGTCCTTCTTTCACACGCTCGTACAGGCGGACGCTGGCGAATTTGTTGAGGTGGGCATAGTAGTGCCATGCGCCCGGTCCTTGGATGCCGATGACTTTGCCACCCAATCGGTTGCGCCCGATTTTGGTTACGATACCGGGCGTCGTGCTGCGTATCGGCGTGTTTTTCTTGGCGAAAATATCCACGCCTTCATGTCTGCGCCCCTGGCTGCGCGCCGCGCCCCAAGTGTCGTCAAAACGCTTGCCTTTAACAGGATTGGGCAAACTTTGCGCCGCCGGCGGCTCTTTCGCCCTCAGCTCGGCAATTTCAGCGTTCGGGCGCGGCAGTTGTTTGGTGGTACAGCCCGCAAATAAAATCATGGCTGCACTGATTAAAAGGGTTTTTGTCGGCATTTTCAGCATCAAATCGGTCTCCTTGTTTTTTCAGACGGCCTCTTGAAACGATAATCAGAGGCCGTCTGAAACAACTGCGATAGGTTTAATAGCTGACGTGCCGTAATGCGTGTGTCTGTTGTTTTTATCGTGGGTATAAACGCTTTCAGACGACCTTGATGGTCTTCAGGCCGTCTGAAAACTTTGGTACCCGTTGTTATATCCGCTCTGCCAACGCTTTCTCTGCAACTTCAAAATCAGAAAAATGATGCCTCACTCCCTGCATATCCTGATAATTTTCGTGTCCTTTTCCGGCAATCAGGATAATGTCGTTTGCGGCGGCACGTTCGACTACATAACGGATAGCTGCGGCGCGGTCGGCTTCGACGCATTCGGGCGCGGGCACGGCAGGCAGGATGTCATTGATGATGTCTTGCGGATTTTCCAAGCGCGGGTTGTCGCTGGTTACGACGACTTTATCCGCACCCTGTACGGCTGCTGCGCCCATTAGCGGGCGTTTGCCGTGGTCGCGGTTGCCGCCGCAGCCGAATACGCACCACAAAGCCGCACCCTGCGGTTTGATTTCCTGCAAGGTAGCTAGTGCTTTTTCCAATGCGTCAGGTGTGTGGGCGTAATCGACAACGACCAAGGGCTTGCCGCTGTTCATAATGCAGTCCATACGGCCTGAGGCGGGGCGGATTTTTGCCAGCACATCCAATACTTTATCAAGCGGATAACCGTTGGCACAAAGCAAGGCGATGCAAGCGGCGAGGTTTTGCGCGTTGAACCGTCCGAGCAGGCGAGTGCGGCAGCGGCCTTCGCCCCACGGGGTTTGGAATACGGCTTCCATGCCGTCTGAAGAGGCGGTGAAATGAACAATGCGGATGTCGGCGTGTTCGCTGAAGCCGTAGCTGTAAACGGCCAAATCAGGACAGTCTTTTTTCAGACGACCTGCGAGTTCTGCACCGTATTCGTCATCCACGTTGATAATGGCGTGTTTCAAGCCGTGCCAGTAAAACAGGCGCGACTTGATGGCACCGTAGGCTTCCATCGTGCCGTGGTAGTCGAGGTGGTCTCGGGTGAGGTTGGTGAAGATTGCGCTGCGGAATGGCACGCCGTTGACGCGCGACTGGTCAAGGCCGTGGCTGGAGACTTCCATCGCGGCGGCTGTTGCGCCCTGTTGACGGAAACGGTAGAGCAGGGTTTGGACATCGACAGGGGCGGGGGTGGTGTGCGTGGTTTCTTCCAATGCGCCCCAAAAGCCGTTGCCGACTGTGCCGATAATGGTGGTTTTTTCGCCCAATAAATCGGCGGCTTGTGCCAGCCATTGTGTGATGGAGGTTTTGCCGTTGGTACCGGTTACGCCCCAGACTTTGAGGTCGTCTGAAACATTGCCGTAAACTTGCGCCGCCAACATTCCGGCACGGTGTTTCAAATCTTTGATGCCTTGATTGGGGACTTTCCATTCGGGATTCCACGCAAATTTGCCGTCGTCGTCCCAAAAAACAAAAGCCGCGCCGTTGGCAATGGCGGCGGGGATATAACTGCGGCCGTCCGTATATTCGCCCTGACAGGCAACGAAAATATCACCTTGTTTAATTTGACGGCTGTCTGAATGCAACAAACGCCCTGCTGCGTTTGCACACAGCAGAGGCGGAATGTTGGTTTCAGCTAAAGGGGTTAACTTGCTGAACATAAAATAATCTCGTTGATACTCGGATTAAGACGGTGTTTTAACGGCTGCAACATTGGTCAGAGGCTTGGTGGGGGAAACGCCCAAGATATTCAGGCTGCCGCCCATGACTTGTTTGAAGACCGGACCTGCCACTACGCCACCGTAGTAACCGTTTGCAGTCGGTTCGTCGATGGTTACCGCCACAATCACACGGGGATTTTTGGCAGGAGCAAAACCTATGAAAGTTGCCACGTGTTTGTTATCAACGTAACGTCCGTTGACCAACTTACGCGCCGTACCGGTTTTCGCGCCGACGTCGAAACCATCTACCGCACCTGCTGTACCCGTACCGCCAGGCTCGGTTACAGAAACCATCAAATCACGAACTTCACGCGCGGTCGAAGCTTTAATGACGCGTTTGCCTTTTGGCGCAACCGCCTGTTTCTCAAAGCTGACCGGCAACAATTCGCCGTCGTGTGTCAACATGGTATAAGCACGCGCCAATTGCAGCAGGCTCAATTGCAAGCCGTAACCGAAAGACATGGTTGCCTGTTCAATCGGCTGCCATCTGCGCCAGCTTCTCAAAAGACCGGCCGTCTCACCGGGGAAACCGGAGTGCATCCGCACGCCCACACCCAAATCATGATAAAAATCATACATTTCTTTAGGCGTGAATTTTGCAGACAGTTTGCTGGTACCGACGTTGGAAGATTTTTGCATAATGCCGCGCACATCCAAAGTAGGATACACATGGGTATCGCGTACGGTAGCGGGACCAATTTTATAAGGCATGGTGTTAAAACGATCAGCCACACCGACTTTGCCGGAATCCAATGCTTTGGCAATCGTAAACGGCTTCATTGCAGAACCCGGCTCAATCATATCGGTAACGGCTCGATTGCGGCGCTGTTCGCTATCGGCGCTGCCCGGTTGGTTCGGATCGTAGGCAGGGCTGTTGACCAAAGCCAAGATTTCGCCGGTTTGCGCATCCAATACCACAACCGTACCTGCTTTGGCTTTGTGATAAGCCACTGCCTTATTCAGCTCATCATAGGCAAGTGTTTGAATACGTTGATCCAAAGACAAAACCATGTCCTGTCCGTTTTTCGGATCGCTGTTGCGCGGAGAGTCCAAACTATCAACGATATTGCCTTTATTGTCGCGCAAAACTACTTTCGCGCCGTCCGCACCATGCAGACTGTCTTCACGCGACAATTCCAAGCCTTCCTGTCCTTTGCCGTCGATATTGGTGAAACCGATAACGTGCGCGAACAGGTTGCCCATCGGATAATGGCGTTTCAGTTCTTTTTGAAATGCCAAGCCTTTAATGCCCAAAGCTTTAATTTCTTCTGCTTTTTCTTGGCTGAGTTGACGCTTCAGATAAATAAAATCTTTATCTTTTTTCGCCAATTTTTCCTGCAATGCCTCAACAGGCAGCTCAACAATAGCCGCCAACTTAGCCATCTGTTCGGCAGTCGGCATTTCTTCCATACCGGAAGGCATGGCATACAAAGATTCAGTCGGTGCACTCAACGCCAAAGTCGCGCCGTTACGGTCCGTAATCATGCCGCGCGACGCAGGTAAAGTCAGGGTACGGACAAAACGCTGATCGCCCTGATTTTTCAAAAATTCATGCTGCGTGGTTTGCAAATAGATGCCGCGAGCCAGCAGTCCGACAAACGCAGCCGCAATCAGCCACAACACCAAAGAAATCCGCCCATCACTGGTGATGGGTTTTTTAGCTTTGGCTGTCTTGGGCAGCATGCTCGGTTTATATTCGTTTTTAATCAACATCTTAACATCTCAATTCATAATCACCCGAACCGTGTCTTTATCTAACGGCACCAATTTGCAGTACCGGATAAGCCGGCTATATTATTTTTTTCGTTCCACCATCACGGTATTATCCGCGCCGGGCGGTTTGAGGCGTTGCTTCTCAGCCGCCACCTTAATCAGCTTGTGGTTCGCCAGCCGCGCCTGATCCAATTTCAAGCGTGCATAGTCCTGATCAAGCTTGATTTCCTGCTTTTGCGCTTTATCCAAAGCGATGAAGTGCAAACGCGATTGGTCTTGCACAGTGACCACCGCAAAAGCAGATACCGATACCAAGACCAACAAAAGGATATTTAATTTATTCATTGTTTTCAGACGACCTCAATCTGTTTGTTCCGAGGACACCTGCCCCACATAATGCTTATTCTGTAATCTCACCGCCCGTCCGCTCCGCCACGCGTAAAACTGCGCTGCGCGCCCGCGGATTGGAGGCAGTTTCCTCAACACCCGGCTTTATCGCCTTTCCCACCGCCCTTAACGGCGGCAGAGGCAAATCCGCTTCTTTTACTGCCGCCCAACGCGGCAAAGGAGGGTGTTGCGAATACTTTTTGACAAACTGTTTTACGATGCGGTCTTCAAGCGAATGGAACGCGATAACCGCCAAACGCCCGCCTTGTTTCAGACGACCCATCACTTGCGGCAGAACCGCCTCTACCTCTTCGAGCTCGCGGTTAATAAAGATGCGAACTGCCTGGAAGGTACGCGTCGCAGGGTCTTGCCCCCGCTCACGAGTACGGATGTTTTGTGCCACGAGCTGCGCCAGCTTGCGGGTTGTATCGATCGGACTTTCTGTCCGTTGCGCAACAATGGCGCGCGCAATCTGGCGACTAAACCGCTCTTCACCATAATTCTTGATAACCTCGTGCAAATCCTGTTCCGATGCTGTTGCAATCCATTCTGCAGCGGACATCCCCCGCGTCGGATCCATGCGCATATCCAAAGGTGCATCAAAACGGAAACTGAAACCCCGTGCGCCGTCATCTATCTGCGGGGACGAAATCCCCAAATCAAACAACGCACCATCTATTTCTTCAATACCCAGCTTATCCAGGGTCGTCTGAAAACTGGAAAACCCGTCATGAACTACCGTAACGCGCCCATCCTGCTCAGCCAGCTTTTGCGCCGCCTCAATCGCTTGCGGGTCTTTATCAAACACAATCAGACGACCTTGACTGCCCAGACGGGACAAAATCAATCGGGAGTGCCCTCCCCTGCCGAACGTCCCATCTACATAAATACCGTCTTCACGAACCGCCAAAGCATCAACCGCCTCATTTAACAAAACGGTGATATGTTGATATTCAGCATTACTCACAATTGCAAATCCGTCTGACTTAATTGGAATGCCAACTCTTCAGGATCATCATCCAAAGCCTGAGTCATTTCAGCTTCCCATTGATCACGGCCCCACAATTCCAAACGGTTGGCGCGACCGACCAAGGTAACGTCTTTTTCAAGATCCACCCGTTTGCGCAGATTGGCAGGAATCAGCACGCGGCCGGCGCTATCCCATTCAAGCGTATCCGCATTATGCAGCAGCAGATTTTGATAACGCTGCAACATCGGATTTCCTGCCGTTTTCAGGTGCAAAAGCTGCTCGGCAACCTTTGCCCATTCAGCCTCCGGATACATCAGCAATTTTTGACGGGAATCCAAAGTAACCACAATCGACGGCGTATAATGGCGCAGCAAAATATCGCGGAACTTGGCAGGAATCGCCAACCGCCCTTTGCTGTCAATACTCAATTCGTGAGCGCCACCAAACACAATTTCGTCCTATCGGTTTAAATCGGAATTTTTTGGGCAATGCAGACACTTTTACCCACATCGCCCCACTAGCCCACACTATAAAAAATTTTAACGCCTCGGTCAAATCGCCTTACTCTAAAATCCCAGTACATATGCAACAACAAAATCATTAAAAAACAGTATTTTAACCAAACAAGCAAACAAGCCGAACCACCCATTTTACCCGATTTGGTTTTTAAAAACACAATATGTAGTATTGCAAATATTATTTAGACACAACATATGGTATAAAAAAATAAAAAAACGCCCCTTTTCCGCTCACGTTATAATAGACAAATAAATTCATAAATTTTACATTATCTAACAATTATGAAGGCACACCTCCCCCTCCCCTCCCCTGCCGCGCAAGCCTCAAGTTCCAAACTATTCGAAATCATCAAACAGGAAATAAAAGCCCAAAATAACTGGATTCCTTTCTCACGATTTATGGAGCTTGCACTCTACACACCCGAATACGGCTACTACACCGGAGGCAGCCACAAAATCGGCACAGACGGCGATTTCATCACCGGCCCCACCCTCACCCCATTATTCGGACAAACCCTCGCCCGACAACTTGCCGAACTACTCCCGCAAACCGCCGGCAACATCTACGAATTCGGCGCAGGTACAGGACATCTCGCCGCCACCCTATTGAAAAGCCTTTCAGACGACCTCAAGCATTACTACATCATCGAACTCTCTCCCGAGCTTGCCGAACGCCAACGTCAATTCATCGCCGAACACACCCCCCCGCAACTGGCACAAAAAGTCATACATCTGACCGAACTGCCCGAATCCTTCGACGGCATCATCATCGGCAACGAAGTCCTCGATGCCATGCCTGTCGAAATCATCCGCCGCACTCAATACACCTTCCAACACATCGGCGTCTCCATCAACCCCGACGGACAGCTCGAACAAAGTCCGCAACCCTTAAACCAACCCGACCTCCTCTGTTTAGCCGCCACCTACTTTCCCGAAACCGAACACCCCTACACCAGCGAGCTACACCCCGCCCAATACGCCTTTATTCTCACCCTCGCGCAGAAAATCACACGCGGCGGCATGATATTTATCGACTACGGTTTTGACGCCGCCCAGTATTACCACCCGCAACGCGACGAAGGCACACTCATCGCCCACTACCGCCACCACACCGTTCACGACCCGTTTTTCCATATCGGTCTGACCGATCTGACCGCACATGTCAACTTTACCGACATTGCCCAAGCAGGCACCGACGGCGGACTAGACCTCATCGGCTACCTGCCCCAATCTCATTTCCTATTCAACCTAGGCATTACCGACCTGTTGGCACAAACCGCCCCGCCAGGCACAGCAGACTACCTCCGTGTAAGCACCGCCGTACAAAAACTGACCGACCAGCACGAAATGGGTGAACTCTTCAAAGTCATCGCCTTTGGCAAAAACATCGGCATCGACTGGACAGGTTTCCGCTTCGGCGATATCTGCCACAAACTTTAAAATTCCCCCACCTCAAACCATCCTCCAAACACACAGGTCGTCTGAAACACCGTTTCAGACGACCTCATCCATGTTTTATTCCATTAAAAAACAAAAACAAAACATAAAGTACAAAATAAAACTTGCCAAAAACTCAAAACAACATATAATAGCGACTTCACGAAACGGCGAATTAGCTCAGTCGGTTAGAGCAGAGGAATCATAATCCTTGTGTCCGGGGTTCGAGTCCCTGATTCGCCACCAAATTTCGGGGGTATAGCTCAGTTGGTAGAGCGCTTGCATGGCATGCAAGAGGTCAGCGGTTCGATCCCGCTTACCTCCACCAGATAAAAAAGACCTTGTTTAAACAAGGTCTTTTTTGTATTTATTGACTCTATCATAGATTAACAACACGACACATATTCCAAGCAATCAATTTTCTAAGCACCGAACACAAAAAACCAATCGGTCTCAAACTATAGTGGATTAAATTTAAATCAGGACA
>NZ_KV821557.1:78073-93572 GCF_001815675.1 Neisseria sp. HMSC065D04 | reverse complement strand
GCCGTACTGGTTTAAAGTTAATCCACTATATCCTCTCTATTCGCAACCCCATCACGTTCATTCTATTGTTAAGAGGCTGCCATGATGAAATTATCTTGACAGCCTCTTATATCGTACTTTTAACTTGTTTTGTTTTATATGAAGTTATGGACGCATTCTAAAGACATTACTTACTTGACCGTTATAGATACGGACTCAGGGTTTGGCGCAAAATTTCCATATCTGTAACCTTCGTAATGTTTGCCTTACCCAGACGATCCAAACCAATAAAGCGCATGACGCCGCCACTCACTTTTTTATCATGACTCATGTGCTCTATCCATTTTTCAAATTCGAACTTCGGCGGTGCCGATGGTAATTTTGCAGCCTCAAGCAATGCTGCAATACGAAGCGTATCTGCCTCATGAATTTTACCCAGTTTCTCGGATAACCGTCCTGCCAATACGCATCCCGCGGCTACTGCTTCTCCATGCAGCCACACGCCATAACCCATTTCTGCTTCAATGGCATGACCAAAAGTATGCCCCAGATTCAACCATGCACGAATCCCTTGTTCTGTCTCATCTTGAGCCACAATCTCAGCTTTCATTTTGCAACAATGGTACACAGCCTGCGTAAGTTTCTCCTGATCCTGCATCATTAAATCGGTCATGTGCTGCTCTAACCACTCAAAAAACTCAATATCGCCAAGCGCGCCGTATTTAATGACCTCTGCCATACCGGCAGATAATTCGCGTTGCGGAAGCGTTTTAAGCGTAGATAAGTCCGCCAGTACAGCCTTAGGTTGATAAAACGCGCCTATCATGTTTTTCCCAAGCGGATGATTGATTGCCGTCTTACCGCCAACTGAAGAATCGACTTGACTTAACAATGTAGTCGGCACTTGAATAAATGGGGCGCCACGTTGATAAGTTGCCGCCGCAAAACCAACCATATCGCCAATGACCCCTCCTCCCAATGCGATCAAGGTCGTTTTGCGCTCTGCCCTATTTTGCATTAAACCGTCAAAAATAAGATTAAGCGTTTGCCAATTTTTATATTCTTCCCCATCAGGCAAAATAATACTGAAACTGGGAATACCTAATCTATCCAAGGTCGTCTGAAAAGATTCTAGATATAAGGGCGCAATCGTCTCATTCGTAACAATGGCCACCTTATCACTTAAATATGGCTTTAATAAAACATCAGCTTGTTCAATAAGATGATTCCCGATAAAAATAGGATACTGATGGGAGGGAGTTTGGACGGTCAGGGTACGCATTTTGATTCCTTGTTAATCTTTAGTTGCCGGCTCTCATTTAGGGTCGCCTGAAAACCTATATCGTTACTCACTGATAACAAATCTATTATCGATTTAACGCCTCAAACAACCGTTTCACCGTTTTTGCACAGCTGTCGGACTCGATCACAATGTGCGCAGTATTTCGATATAAAGGATCACGGGTATTATAGAGCTCTTGCAACTTAGCAAGCGGGTTCTCTACCTGTAACAAAGGGCGGCTATTATCATAACGGGTCCGTTCTAACAAAACTTCAGGCGAGGCATGAAGATACACGACCGTACCATTTCGTCGCATATTTTGCCTGTTTTCCTCACGCAAAACCGACCCTCCTCCTGTTGATAAAATAATATCCTTCATCGCGGTCAATTTCTTGAGCATAGCAGTCTCTCGATTGCGAAACCCTTGCTCACCCTCCATCTCAAAGATGATGGGAATAGAGACACCTGATGCCGTACAAATCTCATGATCACTATCATAAAACGGACGATCCAACATTTGGGCAATATACCGCCCCAAAGTGGTTTTGCCTGCACCCATCAAGCCAATTAATATTAAATTACCGTTGATTTTTTCCATAAAAAGCATTTTATACGATACTCAGCATTATTTGTGCCACCCTTCCAAACTCGTGTCTGCAAACACCATACTTCGATTTTTAATCCGTTGATTCTAATTGTTTTTAATTTCAGACTTCTAAAAGTCTTTGGCTATTATATTTGACGCACAAATCCCGACTATCAAATTGAATAAATAAAAACCGGGCAGATATCCAAAAGACATCTACCCGGTTTTATTGCATCACTTAATAACGCAAATTACTACCCACACCATCCATAATGCGAGGCGTTATGAAAATCAACAATTCGCGTCGTTCTTCTTTCTTGGCTCGTGATTTAAACAAGTTTCCTACTACAGGAATATCACCAAGCAATGGAACTTTATTAATGGTATCGCTATTGTCCTCTTCATAGATACCACCAACGATCAAAGTACCACCATCTTCGACCATAGCCTGAGTATTCAAGTTCTTAGTCTGAATACACTTGGTTATCAAAGAATCTACAGTACAGTCGACCGGAGTATCTTTAGTGATCTTAACGGTCATAATGATTTGACCATCCGGAGTTACATTAGGAGTAACTGTCAGACCCAAAACCGCTTTTTTGAATGAAACCGAAGTCGCACCGCTTGAAGAAGCTTCTTGGTAAGGAATTTCGGTACCGGATTCAATCGTAGCTTCTCGACGATCCTGAGTCAGAACGCGAGGATTAGAAATGGTTTTGCTCTTACCAGTTGCTTCAGAAGCAGAGATTTCCAAACCTAATGCACCAGATGACAAGGCTCGTACTAAAGCGATACTGTTCGTCGCCGCTGTAGCAGGCAAACTTACGTTAGGCTGCAAAGACCAAGTTGGATAAGCAGACTCTCCGCGGAACACTGAGGCGTTAGTATTGTGGTTATTCTGAGCAGCTGACCAATCATTGCCCCAAGAGTTTCTTCCTCTTGCACCAGCAGCACCAAACTTAACGCCCAAATCGCGCGAGAATCCATCTTTTGCTTCTACAATGCGCGCTTCAACCATAACTTGGCGTGTAGGAACATCCAACTCATCAATCAATTTACGGAATTTCTCGATGACGTTCCGATTATCTGTAACAATCAAGGTATTCGTTGCGGGGTCAATCAAAGCACTGCCTCGGCCGCTCAACAAGGTATTGCGACCATTGGAATTGCTACTTCCATTATCTTCCAAACGAAGGATTTTGCGGAACTCCTCCACATTTTTATACTTCAATTGGAAGGTTTGCGAATACAAAGGACCAAGCTCTGCAATTTCTTTTTCTGCTTGCAAGAAGGCCTTATCCTTCGCCAACAATTCATCACGTGGAGCAATATTGATGATATTACCTTGACGACGCATATCCAAATTACGGGCTTGCATTACCAAGTCCAATGCCTGATCCCAAGGCACATCCTTGAGGGATAAAGTCATCTTACCATTTACCGTATCGCTAGCCACAATATTGACGCCGGACTCTTTTGCAAGAATCTGCAAAATAGTACGAACTTCAACATCTTGGAAATCTAGAGAAATTTTACGACCATTGAAAGATTTATTTGCATTACCACCATTCAAACCACGTGACTCCGTATCAGCGGCTTTAGGTAAAATTTCAAAAGTAAAATGCCCTGCTGCCGGCTTAGTACGAACTTCCCAGTTTGAACTATTTCGAATGATCAGCTGAGTATCATTACCGATTCGTTTTAAAGTTATATTTTTTACAGGTGTATTGAAATCGCCTACATCCAAACTACGTTGTGCTTGTGTTGGCAACGGATAGTTTTTCAATGTAATGATGACACGATCACGCTGTTGTTTAATATCAGGCTGTCCAGTAAAAGTCGGAACGCTTAATTCAACAACACCTGAATTGCGCGAGCCTTTACGGAAGTCGATATTAGCGGAATTAGCGACTTGCTTTGCTTTTTCTGACGGAACAGAATCCTGCATAGAAGGTTTATTATTTGATACAGACATTGCAGAATTTCGGTCAGCTGACTCGCTAACAAAAACCCAAACTTCATTACCATGAATTTCAGTATTATATTGGGCAGTTTTATTCAAACCCAACACAATACGGGAACGGTCATTATTTTGTGCCGCCGTAATCTGATTTAATAACGGATCGGCATACTCCAATACTGATTGAGGCAATCGGATAGTAGTGTTAGCAAAATCAAGTGCAATTCTAGCTGGAGCCGAAGTAACAAAACCACTCGGACTGGTTACATCACGATCAAAACGGATTTTGATAATTTTTTGACTATCAGGAAGAGTAGATACATTAATATCAGTAATATTACCTGCAAAAGCAGTTTGCACAGCCATGGCTACGCCAATACTGGCAAAAAATTTTGTCATGTGCTTAGTTTTCATAAAGTGAGACCCCTTAATTAATTTGGAATTGCGGCAGATTCGCTTCGAGATTCAGCTGTCGAAGCACCACTTGAACCTTCATCTGACTGTGTACTTAACGGCAATTCAGCCTTTCGATATATCCAGTTACCAGAACTGTCTTCTATTAATTCAGTCAAAGTAATTTTATCCTCAGTAATCGTTTGGATTTTACCGTAATTTTGACCGATATAGTTGCCCGGCATAACGGTATAAACATGTCCATTTACATCGATAAAGCCAGATGTCTTGTTATTACCACGCAGAATACCGACATAACGCATATTTTCCAAACTAAATGCTTCCAATGTTTCTTTCTGACGATTCAAATTAGGAGCATTATTCCCCTTGGGGGCATTTTCCAAACGTCGATAGTCAAACGCATTTAACCCATTATATGCTGGAGGGGTATATGCAACTGGCGGAGTAATCGTCGGTGCTTGAAATGGAGTAACCTTAACTTTAGCTTCATCTTGCGTCTGTTTTATCCACATATTTAAATCATCATGAGTGGGGGAACATGCTGCTAAAGACAAAACACCTACGAGTAAGATAGTATTTTTCATGATTTCCCTAATAACTTTTATTTATTGTCAACTTCAGCACCATTCTGCGCATCACTTCCGTTAGCCTGTGCCTCCTTCTGTTTGGCTGCAAGCTCGGCAGCAACTTCTTCTGCAGGACGAGCCTTATAAGTTGTTGCAGTGGCACTCAGTGTCAAAATATCACTTTTGCCCTCTTTACCACTTTTTCCGTCTGCTGCTTGGGAGAGCTTCAGAGATTCCAAAGTAATGATTCGCGATAAACCTCCGACATCACGAGCAAACTGGCTAATCTGATTATGCTTACCCGTAATGGAAATTTCATAGGGCAACTTTTGGATTGGACCATCATTAACTGGAGCTTGAGGCACAACACTATCCAAACGCAAACCATTAGCGGATCCAGCCTGATGCAATTCTTGGATTAAATTAGGAATTTCAGCATCTGTCGGCAGTTGTTTCAACAAAACATCAAAAGCTGAACGGATAGATGCCAATTCCTCCTGAAGGTTATGCAAATTAACAGCCTCAATACTTTTTTTCGTATATGTTTCCTTTAGTTCGGCTTCTTTAGCTTCCTGCGTAGAAAGTGTTTCGAGTTGCTCTTTGAAAATACCAACATATCCTATTGCCAAGACCCCCGCTATTGCCAACCCTGCGATAAATAACTTAGCAGGCATATTTAACAAATAGAGGTTTTGGATATCAATATTTTTTGCTTTACTTACAGACATTTATTTTACCTCTTGCTTCTGTTCGCCAGTTTCAGTCGTGTTCGCGGCTGGATTTTGTACGGGTACTGATGGATGACCTGAATTATTCAACAAAACCTTCAGAGTAAATTCTTGATAATTATCAATTTTCTTAATACTCAGAAGTTCTGGTTGAGCAAAAACCCCGGTACTTGGTAAAGAACGCATAAACATTGCGATCTTATTATCACTACTTGCTCGACCCGTAATTTTGTAAGATGTCGAACTTTCTGCTTCCAACGCTGTCAGATAAGAGTTATCGGGAGTAACTACATTTAAGCTGTCGATAATATAGGCAGCCTGTGAACGTTTTTCCTGTAACTCTTCTACTTTTTGTTTTTTTGATAGGAAATTTTCTTTTTCTTGCTGCAGTTTTAGAATTTCTCCCAAAGCTTTATCCAGCTTTTCAATTTCCTTCCCTAGAAGGGCATTACGGTCTTCCTGCCTGCTGATTGCATTATTAATTGTCAAATATGTCAACACAAGCAGACCTGCACCTATCAATAACGCCGAAAGCATTAATACTTTAAATTGTTGCTTTTTGCGCTGTTTGATTTCTTCCCTATAAGGAAGAAGGTTAATTTTAACAAATTCGATCATATTACAGTCCCCTTAATGCTAATCCGAATGCTAATGTTAAAGACGGTGCATCAATTTGCAGCTGTGGCAAATCAATTTTATTGTTTCGTTCAGCATATAAAACCGGGTGAATACACTGTGTCGCAGTATTGGTTTGAGAAAAAATACTTTCCGCCAATCCGGCCTGTTGCGATGCAAACCCAGTTAATAAAATATGTTTAATGTTTGAGAAGGTCTCTGTTGTCTGCGTAGTGTAGTAAAACTGCAATACACGTTGGATTTCTTGCGCTACCTGAACGTTAAAGCGATCTGCGACTTGGGTTTGATAATCAGATGGTTTGCTGGATGAAGCTATCATCTGAGCCGCTTTTTCTTCTGTCACTTGATAAGTACGCTGAATCAGTTGATTCAACTGTTCCGTACTGACAGGAGTCTCTTGTTTATACAAAATCTGTCCGTTTTGCATCACCAATGCGTACATTTGGGTAGCATGAATGCCAAATACGGCAACTTTTTCATTAGTCAATTCAGGTGCATGATTATTAATCCAAAAAGCATAGGCATTTCTCTGAGCCAAAAGATCCAAATCTAAGGCAGACAGATCAAGTCCTGCATTTTCAAACATTTCAATAACAGGCTCAATATCGTCTTTTCTAGCTGCTACGGTTGTAATCTGCTGCCCCGCCGGGGAAACGGATACGCCGGTCACCTGATAGTCATAACTCATTTCATCAATAGGACCGATTGCTGAAATTTCAGATTCAGCGAACTCGTCCAAATCAAGTTCGGTATCGCGAGGGTTGTAAGTTATGTTCTCTATTGTTGCCAAGCTTTGTGGTACAGCTGCAACAAAGTTCTTACAAGAACTGCGCAATTGCGTATAAGTATGTTGCAAATAGGTAACAAGTTGGTCGTAATCTTGGATTTTGTTACCTTTTACAATATTTTTAGGTAATTTGGTAATAACGTATTTTTCTAGCTGAATTTGGTTTAAACTACGGCCTGTCAGCTGAACCATCTTAATGGCATGCTGGCTGATGTCGATGCCGATAGCGGCTCGGTTGCTTAACCCTCCGGAAGCTTTACTTGCCTTGCTGGTTTTGCTTTTAGGGCTTTTTGATAAGCTAATCATATAATTTCCCTGTATTGTTAGGAGTGAGTAACTGTTTCGATATCCGTAAAGGATTTCTTTTTCTTTGCACAGTAAATACTGTGTTTCACAGAAATCGGTTTCTATTTTACTTTATTTAATGCCAGTGATGGCAAAAATTATTACTTAGTCATGATTAAAAAGATTATAACGACCTGTCTTGGTTTGATATTAGGATTGGCACTCTTCGGTGTCGGCTTGCTCGCTATTGCGATTTTGGTCACATACCCCAAGTTGCCTGCTCTTGATTCTTTACAACACTACCAACCCAAAATGCCCCTCACAGTATATTCTGCCGACGGTCAGATTATTGGGGTTTACGGTGAACAGCGCCGGGAGTTTACAAAAATTGGAGATTTTCCAAAGGTTTTGAAAGACGCTGTTATTGCCGCAGAAGATAAACGTTTCTATGAGCACTGGGGCGTAGACGTAGTAGGCATTGCCCGTGCCGCTATCGGCAACGTAGTCGCCGGCGGTTTGCAATCAGGTGCCAGTACCATTACTCAACAGGTAGCAAAGAACTTCTACTTGAGTAACGAGCGTACATTTACCCGCAAATTCAATGAAGCCCTATTGGCCTATAAAATCGAACAGACGCTTAGTAAGGATCAGATTTTAGAACTGTATTTCAACCAAATCTATTTGGGTCAACGGGCATACGGTTTTGCCTCTGCCGCTCAAATCTATTTCAACAAAAATGTGAAGGATTTGACTTTGGCTGAAGCATCCATGCTGGCAGGTCTACCTAAAGCGCCTTCAGCGTATAACCCCATCGTTAACCCTGAGCGCGCCAAACAGCGCCAAGCCTACATCCTGCGAAACATGCAGGAAGAAAATATGATTACTGCACAACAACGCGATCAAGCTTTGAAAGAAGAGCTGCATTATGAACGTTTTGTGCAAAACATCGACCAAAACGCTTTGTATGTTGCTGAAATGGCACGCCAAGAGTTGTATGAAAAATATGGCGAGGACGCATACACCCAAGGCTTTAAGGTCTACACAACCGTCAATACCGCCAACCAACGTGTTGCTACTGAAGCCCTTAGAAAAGCGTTGCGTAATTTCGACAGAGGCAGCAGTTATCGCGGCGCAGAGAACTACATCGACCTCAGCAAAACTGATGACGTAGAAGAAACGATCAGCCAATATCTTTCTACTTTATATACGGTTGACAAAATGGTTCCTGCCGTTGTCTTGGAGGCTTCTAAAAAAGGAGTTCTGATTCAACTACCTAGCGGGAAAAGATTCAATCTGAACAGCTACGCGCTCGGCTTTGCAGCCCGTGCAGTCAACAACGAAAAAATGGGAGACGACCGTATTCGTCGCGGTTCCGTCATCCGTGTCAAAGGCGGCGGCAACAATTGGTCTGTCGTTCAAGAACCCCTATTGCAAGGCGCTCTGGTATCATTAGATGCAAAAACAGGTGCTGTACGTGCATTGGTCGGCGGTTATGACTTCCACAGCAAAACATTTAACCGTGCCACCCAAGCCATGCGCCAACCAGGTTCTACCTTTAAGCCTTTCGTATACTCTGCGGCACTCGCCAAAGGCATGACAGCATCCACCATGATTAATGACGCACCACTCTCCCTGCCGGGTAAAGGTGCCAATGGTTCTGCTTGGAATCCTAAAAACTCAGACGGCCGTTATGCAGGCTATATCACCCTGCGCCAAGCATTGACCGCCTCTAAAAACATGGTTTCCATCCGAATCTTGATGTCCATCGGTATCGGATACGCGCAACAATACATCCAACGTTTCGGCTTCAAACCGTCCGAAATCCCTGCCAGCCTGTCTATGGCGCTTGGTACCGGTGAAACAACACCATTGCGTGTCGCTGAAGCATATAGCGTCTTTGCCAATGGCGGTTACAAAATTTCCGCATACGTCATCGACAAGATTTATGACAGCGAAGGTCGTCTGAAAGCACAAATGCAACCTCTTGTTGCAGGCGAAAACGCTCCTCAAGCCATCGACCCGCGTAACGCATACATCATGTACAAAATCATGCAGGACGTTGTCCGTGTCGGTACTGCAAGAGGCGCCTCCTCACTTGGCCGTTCCGATATCGCCGGTAAAACCGGTACGACGAACGACAATAAAGATGCATGGTTCGTCGGCTTCAACCCAAGTATTGTCACTGCCGTATACATCGGCTTCGACAAACCGCGCAGCATGGGCCGCGCAGGTTACGGCGGCACGATTGCCGTTCCAGTCTGGGTAGATTACATGCGCTTCGCGCTCAAAGGCGTAGAAAACAAAGGCATGAAAGCACCGGCAGGTATCGTAAACAGCGGCGGCGAATACTATATGAAAGAACGTATGACCACCAGCTCCGATATCACTCTGGACAATAGCGGTACCGTTCCACGCCCTGCACAACAACCTTCCCGACAACAACGCCCGGCAAATGCCAACACTGCTACAACGCCTGATAGCGATCGGGATGGCGGAGACCGCGGTCGCGGTGATTTGCAAGAAACGCCGGTACAGCCAAGCAATGTTAACAATCGACAATTAGACTCACTGTTCTAATTACACCGGTCAAAAGGTCGTCTGAAACCCGAATCAGGAATTTCAGACGACCTTTTTATATATGGCAGCACAATCTCAATTCATTGCCATGTGAAACAAGATGGAAAAATTCACTTTAAACCGATACAGCATTGCCTCATCCGAGCCTAAAGCGGAGAATTTCCCCAAATGCTAAAAAACCAGTTTCATGTCATCTGCACTGCTCATCAAACTTATCCCCTACCCCTTGATTTCAAATTACCTCACCACACTAGATTCCGCCCCTTCCACTCACTCCATCAATCAAACGAATAGTGGATAAACTTTAAACCAGTACGGCGTTGCCTCGCCTTGCCCTGATTTAAAGTTAATCCACTATAAAAACGACAAGGTCGTCTGAAACATGATCCAACATTTTCAGACGGCCTTTTCGGGTTTATCTATATATATTTAAAGCAACATACACAGCAGCAAGACGATTATGTTCCCTCCCTCTGCAAGACAATAAACGGATTTGCGTCCCGTCAATGCAGACTATACTACGACCGATTACAATGACTCGGAATTTTCCGGCTTTCCGATATTCAAGTTGTCCATTTCTTCTTGATGCGTAGCAAACCATTCTCCAACGACTTGGTTGACTTCTTCTATACCTTGCTTTTTAAGGCTGGAGAACAGTTGTACGCTGATGCGTTGACGGGTCATATAGGGCTTGAGCGATTTTTTGACTGCGCCTAAAGTTTTGATTTGCTCGTTTTTCGACAGCTTGTCGGCTTTCGACAACAAAATATGCACAGGGCGGCCGGTGATGTGGAAAAAGTCCAGCATCCGCAAATCCAGCTCTTTCAATGGGTGGCGCGCATCCATAATCAACACCAAGCCGATGAGCTGACGCCGTTGTTGGAGGTAGTCGCCCAAGAGTTTGACCCAATGCGTGCGGATGGCTTCGGGAACTTGTGCATAGCCGTAACCCGGCAAATCGACCATGAAGCTGCCGTTGCTCAATTCGAAGAAATTGATGTGTTGGGTCCGTCCCGGCGTTTTGGAAACGTAGGCGAGCCGGACATGGTTGGTCAGGGTATTGATCGCGCTGGATTTGCCTGCGTTGCTTCGTCCGACAAATGCGATTTCTGCGGGTGTGTCGGGCAGGTCTTTGAGATGGTTGACGGTGGTGAAGAATTTGGCGTTCTGAAAGAGGTTCATCCGTATTTCCTTGTTCCCTGAGACGGAGTGGCGGAATTTGCCGTGTTCATGTTGCGAAACATGGTAGTAATTTAATGTAAATCTAGTATAGAATAGCACGTTTATAGAATTATCGGTTTTTATCGGGTAAAATTTATCCGGCGTTTTGAGTATAAAAAAGGCATTGTCGCGGTATGCAATGCTGTAATCAGGAGCACTCCATGAAACGATTGACTTTAGCGGCCTTGGTTTTGGCTGCCGGCGCGGCTGTCGCTGCCCCGAAAGCGGATATTGCAAAAGGCAAAGAAGTGGCTACTACCATTTGTGCGGCATGTCATGCGGCGGACGGCAACAGCGGCATCGCCATGTATCCAAAGCTCGCCGCGCAACACAGTGCCTATATCTACCGTCAAACCTTGGACATTAAAGAAGGCAAACGTACAAACGGTTCCGCCGCTGTGATGAAACCTATGGTGATGAACCTGTCCGAGCAAGACATCCTGAATGTATCCGCATTCTATGCCAAACAACAGGCCAAATCCGGCGAGGCAAACCCGAAACAAAATGATCCTGTTTTGGGCGGCAAAATCTACCGTGGCGGTTTGGTGGATAAAAAAGTTCCTGCCTGTATGTCCTGCCACGGCCCCAGCGGTGCAGGCATTCCGGGCGGCGGTACCGAAATCGGTGCATATCCGCGCTTAGGCGGCCAACATATGTCTTATGTGGTCGATCAAATGAAGGCATATAAATCCGGACAACGCAAAAACGCGATTATGGAAGATATTGCCAAACGCCTGACCGAAGAAGAGTTGAATGCGGTTTCCAACTTCATCCAAGGTCTGCATTGATTCCTATCAATCCGTCTGTTTGCGGATGATGTGAATATCAAGGTCGTCTGAAAACGCTTGCCCTTGGGTAGTTGTTTTCAGACGACCTTGTGCGATGGTATGCCGCCGCTTTTGAGGCAATAAGTATTTTCAAATGGCAGCCTTTGGCTTTTTGCCCCATCATGTCTATTTTTCGTGCCGTTCGATAATCGGGTCTCTTCCGAATCCCGACCATCCCCGTATTCTTTATCAAATCAAACCGCTATGAGCAAATCCCCTTCATCCGTCCCCCTTATCCGCAAACCTTGGTTCGCTTTTTTAAGCTCCATGCGTTTTGCCGTTGCCCTGCTCAGTCTTTTGGGCGTCGCTTCGGTTATCGGGACGGTGTTGCAGCAAAACCAGCCTCAGGTCAATTATGTTGTGAAATTCGGTCCGTTTTGGTCGCAGATTTTCAACTTTTTAGGCTTGTACGATGTTTATGCGTCCGCTTGGTTTGTGGTCATCATGATGTTTCTGGTGATATCGACCAGCTTATGCCTGATTCGCAATGTTCCACCTTTTCTCCGCGAAATTAAATCATTCCGTGAAAATGCCAAAGAAAAATCATTGGCGGCGATGCGCCATTCGACTGTATTGGAAGGCAAGATGTCGTCTGAAATCGCCCGGCGTTATCTCGAAGTACAAGGCTTCAGCTGCAAAACCGTAACGCGCGAAGACGGATCGGTTTTGGTTGCCGCCAAAAAAGGGGCGATGAACAAGTGGGGGTATATCTTTGCCCATACCGCGCTGATTGTGATTTGTTTGGGCGGCTTGATAGACAGCAACCTCCTGCTGAAAATCGGTATGCTGACCGGACGCGTCGTACCGGACAACCATTCCGTCTATGCCAAAGACTTCAAACCGGAAAGCATTTTGGGTACGTCGAACCTGTCGTTCCGCGGCAATGTGAACATTACCGAAAGGCAAAGTGCGGACGTGGTCTTCCTCAACGCCGACAACGGGATGCTGGTTCAGGATTTGCCGTTTGAAGTGAAGCTGAAGAAATTCCACATCGACTTTTACAATACTGGGATGCCGCGTGATTTTGCCAGCGATTTGGAAATTACCGACAAGGAAAGCGGCAAAAAATCGGAACACACCATCCGCGTCAACCATCCGCTGACGCTGCACGGCGTCACCATCTATCAAGCGAGCTTTGCCGACGGCGGCTCCGATTTGAAGTTCAAAGCCTGGAATTTGGGCAACCCAAGCCGCGAGCCGGTAACGCTCAGGGCGACGTCTATGCGCGATTTCCCGCTCGACATCGGCAATACGTCCTACAAACTGGAGTTTGACCAATTCACGTCCATGAACGTGGAAGACATGAGCAAGTCGTCTGAAAAAGAGCAAACCCTGCAATCAGCGATTAACGACGTGCGCGCCGTCTCTCAAGAAAACAAAAAATACACCAACATCGGCCCATCCGTTGTTTACCGAATCCGCGACAAAGCGGGTCAGGCTGTCGAATATAAAAACTATATGCTGCCCGTTAAGCAGGAACAGGATTATTTCTTCATCACCGGTACACGCACAGGTCTGGAACAGCAATACCGTTGGCTGCGCATTCCTGCCGATAGAACGTCCAAACCCGATACCTTCATGGCGATGCGCGAACTCTTGAAAGACGAAGCCGCACGCAAAGCCGTCATCCGCAACGCGACCTTGAACGCGCCCGAAAACATCCGCGAGCAATTCACCCTTGCCGCCGAAAATACCTTGGGCATTTTTGCGAAAGGCGGCTATTTGGCGTTGGACGAATTTATCACCAAAAACATCCCCAAAGCGCAGCAGGAAAAAATGCAGGGATATTTTTACGAAATGCTGTTCGGCGTCATGAACGCCGTATTGGAAGAAACCATCCAAAAATACAAGCTGCCCGCATGGCCTCAAGACGAAGCGCGCAACCGCTTCCTGCTGCACAGCATGGACGCCTATACCGGCCTGACCGAATACCCCGCCCCCATGCTCCTACAACTGGACGGCTTTGAAGAAGTCCGCTCCTCCGGCTTGCAAATGACCCGTTCGCCCGGTGCATTTTTAGTCTATTTAGGCTCTGTTTTGCTGGTTCTCGGCACGATATTTATGTTCTACATCCGCGAGAAACGCGCGTGGGTCCTGTTTTCAGACGACCACATCCGCTTTGCCATGTCTTCCAGCCGCAACGAGCGCGACCTGCAAAAAGAGTTTCCGCAACATACACAAAGCCTGCAACGACTGGCGAAAGATTTGAACCATGACGCATAACCATAACCCCCTACCCGAACACGAGCTGCTGACGCACAAATCGTTCCTCAAATCACTGAATACGGTCGACTGCCTATTCGCCCTCCTGACCGCAGCCGGCGCATTCTTCGCCCAAACCCGCATTCAGCACGCCATGGACATCTACGAAATGGTGATTTTGTGGGCAAGCGCGGGCATTACCGTCTTTTTAGGCTGGTTTTTCAAACCCATGCGCTGGTTTGCCCCCTTGTGTGCCGTCCTCGCATACAGCGCCGTCATGCTCTACGATGGCGAAATCACGCATTCCGACGGCTTCCTGCTCAAATACTTCCTCAGCAGCCAGTCCGCGATTATGTGGCAATGCGCCTTCGTCTTCTTCGCACTCTTCGCCTACATCACCGGCGCCGTGCTGGCACAACGCAAAAACGTCGCCACCAACACCCTGCTCGGCATGGGCTCCGTATTCGCCTGGGTGTCCGCCGTCGCAGGCTTTACCGGACTTTTAGTGCGCTGGCACGAAAGCTACCTCCTGCGCCCTGACGCAGGACACATCCCCGTTTCCAACCTCTACGAAGTCTTCATCCTCTTCCTCGTCATCACCGCCCTGATGTACCTCTACTACGAAGCCCGTTTCGCCGTACAAAAACTCGGCGGCTTCGTCTTCAGCTTCATGGCGATCGTCGTCGGCTTCGTCCTTTGGTACAGCTTTTCCCGCGAAGCACACACCATCCAACCCCTGATTCCCGCCCTGCAATCATGGTGGATGAAAATCCACGTCCCCGCCAACTTCATCGGCTACGGCGCATTCTGTATCGCCGCCATGCTCGGCATCGCCGAACTTTGGGCATTGAGAAACGAAAACGCCGGCAAAAAATCATCGCTGCCGCCTTCGCAAGTCATCGAAGAAGTCATGTACAAAGCTATCGCCGTCGGCTTTCTGTTCTTCACCATCGCCACCATCCTCGGCGCACTGTGGGCGGCTGACGCATGGGGACGCTACTGGAGCTGGGACCCGAAAGAAACTTGGGCATTCATTGTCTGGCTCAACTACGCCGTCTGGCTGCACCTGCGCCTCGTCGCCGGCTGGCACGGCAAAATCCTCGCATGGTGGGCAGTCATCGGACTGTTCGTTACCGCCTTCGCCTTCATCGGCGTCAACATGTTCCTGAGCGGCCTGCACTCTTACGGCACCTTGTAAGTGTCAAAACACAATAAAGAAAGGTCGTTTGAAAAGCTTTAGCGCAACCCGCAAAGCATTTTTCAGACGACCTTTCCACATTATCAGCCACAACACAATAAAATCACACAAAATACCTCCCAATATCCCTCCCTTTCCTATTGAAACACCCCTTCCGATACACCATAATTCCATCTATAAGGCGATCACGCAAAACGCGTGTACATTGCGTCGATTTACCCGTTTTATAGTGGATTAACTTTAAATCAGGA
>NZ_KV821557.1:62022-77973 GCF_001815675.1 Neisseria sp. HMSC065D04 | reverse complement strand
CCGTACTGGTTTAAAGTTAATCCACTATACCCTCAACCCCCACATCAAAATAACAAAGGTCAACATCATGTGCCAACTGCTCGGCATGAACTGTAACACCCCCACAGACATCGTCTTTTCCTTTGAAGGCTTCCGCCGCCGCGGCGGCATTACCGACCACCATGCAGACGGTTTCGGCATCGGCTTTTTCGAAGGCAAAGGCGTACGCCTGTTCCACGACGACAAACCCAGCGCCGCCTCGCCCGTCGCCGACCTCGTTCGCGCCTACCAAATCAAATCCGAAAACGTCATCGCCCACATCCGCAAAGCCTCGCAAGGACAAACCTCGCTGGCCAACACCCACCCCTTCATGCGCGAAATGTGGGGCGAATACTGGCTGTTTGCACACAACGGACATTTAATCGATTTCTACCCCGAACAAGGCGAGTATTACCATGCCGTCGGCACCACCGACTCCGAACGCGCCTTCTGCCACATCCTCAACCGCCTGCGCAGCCGCTTCGCCAGCAAGCCCGACCCGGACACCCTATTCGACGCCCTCGCCGCGCTGACCCACGAAATCCGCCGCTTCGGATTGTTCAACTTCGTTATGTCCAACGGCGACAACCTGTTTGCCCACGCCAGCACGCTTTTGCACTACATCGTACGCAAAGCCCCGTTCGGCAAAGCACGGCTTTTGGACGACGACGTCATGGTCGATTTTTCCGAAGTCACCACCCCAAACGACAAAGTCGCCGTCATTGCCACCTTACCGCTGACCCGAGACGAAACCTGGTCGCAACTGGCAGTGGACGAACTGGTCATGTTCCGACAAGGCGACATTGCCCGCAGCGACCGTCCTGAACAACCCGTCTACATGAGCGTAGAAGAAGGCTTGGCAATCGCCCGCGCCGTCGGCGTATCCGTTTAAAACAAAGAGGTCGTCTGAAAACAGAAAACGGCTTTCAGACGACCCCTTCAACCCATAATAAACCCACCGACTATACGGGAATAGCTCAATCGGCTACAATTCCGTTTCACAAACAAATAAATTCAAAAACTTATGAAATGTCCGTTTTGTCAGCATCCCAATACTCAAGTCACTGATTCGCGGCTCTTGGAAGAGACGAACAGCATCCGCCGCCGCCGCCGTTGCGTGGAGTGCGGGCAGCGGTTCAGTACGTTTGAAACGGTCGAAATGCGGATGCCGCAGGTGATTAAATCCAACGGTACGCGCGTGGCGTTTAATCCGCACAAGCTGAGAACCAGTTTGGAACGGGCTTTGCACAAACGCCCGATTGCCCAGGAAAAAATCGATGAAACGGTCGCGCTGATTGAGCAGCGTCTGTATCAGTCGGGCAACAAGGAAGTGCCGTCGCGCATGGTGGGGGAAATGGCGATGGAGGAATTGGCAAAAATCGATCAGGTCGCCTATGTCCGTTTTGCTTCCGTGTATAAAAGTTTCAACGACGTGTCCGAGTTTACTCAGGCAATCGCCACGCTGGTGCAGACCGACGGGAAATAGGTCGTCTGAAAGCGGTGTGTTGATGATGAAGAGGATGTTTATGAAAAGAGTTTTATCCGTAGCCGCCGCACTATTCTGCCTTGCCGCCTGCAGCCCCGAACAGGGCGATGCGGCGTCGAAAGCTGCCTCCGATACGGTTCAAACGCTGACGAGCATGGATGGCAAAATTTCTATCTCCGTCCATAACAGCCACTTCACCGACATCATCGCCGATTCCGCCCGCCATCCGAAAAACGTCCCTGCCTCCAACCTGATTCTGCTCCAACACGACCCTGAAGCACGCATTACCATTTATGCGGCGAACAACGGCCCGGCGCAAACGGATGCCAAAACCTATTTCGCCGAACTCAAAACCGCCCTGCAATCGGACGAAACTCAAAATGTCCGCGTCGGTATCGCCACCGACAACCGCATGAATTACCAAACCGACCGCGAAGACCGGCAAGGTACGTTCAACCAATATTGCATCGCCATTCACGAAGCCAATATTTATACCGTTTGCGCGTACAGCCATCATGCGGGGCAGAAAGATTTGTCCGTCGTTTTAAAAGAAGTGAGTCTGGCGCATTAGCGTTTGAACGAATAAAACACGGCAAAGGTCGTCTGAAAACGGAAAACTTTAAGAAATCCACATTATGTTTGATTGTATTGATACCCAAATGATGCAAAACGCCCTTGCCCTTGCGCGGCTCGGGCGTTTTTCCACTTCCCCCAATCCCCGCGTCGGCTGCGTGATTGCACACGGCAGTCAAATCGTCGGACAAGGGTTTCATGTCAAAGCGGGCGAACCGCATGCCGAAGTGCATGCGCTGCGGCAGGCGGGCGAAATGGCGCGCGGGGCGACGGCTTATGTGACGCTCGAACCGTGCAGCCATTACGGCCGTACACCGCCCTGCGCCGAAGCCCTAATCGGTTCGGGCGTGTCGCGCGTGGTCGCTGCCATAACCGATCCCAATCCTCTGGTGGAAGGCAAAGGTTTGGCAATGCTCGAAGCCGCAGGCATCCGCACCGAAAGCGGTTTGCTGGAAACCGAAGCGCGCGAACTCAACCGCGGCTTCCTTTCCCGTATCGAACGCGGCCGCCCGTTTGTCCGCGTCAAATGCGCCGCCAGCTTGGACGGCAAAACCGCGCTCGCCGACGGACGCAGCTACTGGATTACCGGTGAAGCCGCAAGGGCGGACGTACAGACCTTACGCGCGGAAAGCTGCGCCGTCTTAACCGGCATCGGCACGGTGCTTGCCGACAACCCGCGCCTCAACGTCCGCGCCTTCCAGACCCTGCGCCAGCCCGCGCGTATCGTATTGGACAGCAAACTGCAAACGCCGTTGAACAGCCACATGGTTTCAGACGACCTCAGCCCCACCGTCATCGTAACCGCCGTCGATGATGAAGAACGCCTCAAACCATACCGCGCGTTCAATCATATCCGCATCTTGAGGTCGTCTGAAAACGCCGCCGGACGTATAGACCTTGCCGCACTGCTGCCCCAATTGGCAGAACTGGGCTACGGCGAGATTATGGTCGAAGCGGGCGCGACACTGACCTCCGCCTTTATCGAATCAGGCTTGGCAGATGAAATCGTGTTATACCAAGCGCCGAAAATCTTAGGCGAAGGCAGAAGCCTGCTCACCCTCCCTGCCAACCCTGCCGTTTTAGCTTCGGAAGGCGAGTGGGAAAGCCGTTCGGTAGAGCTGATCGGGCAGGACGTAAAATGGGTTTTGCGTAGAAAATAGGCTGCCTCGTAAACCAGAAAGGTCGTCTGAAAACTGATTTGGGTTTTCAGACGACCTTTTTGTCAGAAGCAACGGTGTTTTATAGTGGATTAAAATAAAAATGAGACAAGGCGGCAACGCCCGCCGTGTACGGGTAGTACATAAGGGCGTTGGCAACGCCGTATCATTGCAATTTTAATCCACTATACTGCATCGCCTGATTTGCTTGACAGAGTTACAAATACCGCTTCAACATATACTGAAGTAATATTAATTTTAGGTTAAATTACGCAAATATATTAATACTAATTTTTATTAATTATTTGTATTTCCGATATTATATTTAGTCACTAACGGTATAGTCATCACTAAAAATAATACAATTCAAAATCTTACCGCCGAGCTTGATTATAATATTTGCATAAACATTTCCCAACACTCCATTATCGTCGGGCAATGCTGCATTTGCACATGCAAAACTTTTACGTCCAAAACCAATCTTAGGGAAAGATTTATTTTCGACACCGACAAAACGGATTCCGACCCTGCTGTTTTTATGACTGCCGGCCGGGGTTCTGCTGCGGCATTTTGCACTGTGCGGCACGCCCTTTTCCATCACATGAGACTTGTCATGAAAAATATTACCATTCAGAAATTTGCAGATAAAACCGCCAAAATCGGCATCGTCGGCCTGGGCTATGTCGGCCTGCCGCTGATGCTCCGTTATGTGGACATCGGTTATCAGGTTTTGGGCTTCGACATCGACAAAACCAAAGTCGACAAACTCAACAAAGGCGAGACCTACATCGAGCATATTCCTGCCGAGAAAATCGCCGCTGCTTCTAACAGCCTGTTTGAAGCCACCACCGACTTCTCCCGCATCGGCGAAGTGGAAGCCGTGATTTTGTGCGTACCGACTCCGTTGAACAAATACCGCGAGCCGGACATGAGTTTCGTTATCGACACCACCGACGCGGTGAAACCTTACCTTCGCGCCGGTCAAGTGCTGTCTTTGGAATCCACCACCTACCCCGGTACGACCGAAGAAGAATTGCTGCCGCGCGTTGAAGAAGGCGGCTTGAAAGTCGGTAAAGACGTGTTCTTGGTGTACTCTCCGGAACGTGAAGACCCGGGCAACCCGAATTTTGAAACCCGCACCATCCCGAAAGTCATCGGCGGTCATACTCCTGCTTGTTTGGAAGTCGGTATCGCGCTGTATCAGCCTGCCATCGACAAAGTCGTACCGGTAAGCTCTACCAAAGCCGCCGAGCTGACCAAACTTCTGGAAAACATCCACCGCGCCGTGAACATCGGTTTGGTGAACGAGATGAAAATCGTCGCCGACAAAATGGATGTCGATATTCACGAAGTCATCGCCGCCGCGGCAACCAAACCGTTCGGCTTCGTTGCCTACTATCCCGGTCCGGGCTTGGGCGGTCACTGTATCCCCATCGACCCGTTCTACCTGACTTGGAAAGCGCGCGAATACGGCGTGAACACCCGCTTCATCGAGCTGGCAGGCGAAGTGAACTCCCATATGCCCGATTACGTCATCAGCAAAGTGGGCTTGGCTTTGAACGAACACAACCGTTCCATCAAAGACAGCAAAATCTTGGTTTTGGGTATCGCCTACAAGAAAAATGTGGACGACATGCGCGAAAGCCCGTCTGTGGAAGTGATGGACCGCCTGCACAAATTGGGGGCAAACATTTCCTACTCTGACCCGCACGTGCTTGAGTTCCCGTACATCCCCGGCCACCACTACTTCGACCTGAAGAGCGAGCCGCTGACGCCGGAAACCGTAGCGAAATACGACTGTGTAGTCCTGACCACCGACCACGATAAGTTTGACTACGACATGATTGCCGAACACGCCAAACTGATTGTCGATACGCGCGGCAAGTTCCCTGCGAAAAACCCGAAAGTCGTGAAAGCGTAATACCTTTGACGATTGAGGCAGACTGCCTGCCGACGGGTTTCGGCAGGCAGTCGGCTTTCTTAGACCGTTTGTTTTCAGACGACCTAAGAAAGCCCTTATTTATATGATGCTGCTGCGTTTTCAGGTCGTCTGAAAATCTTGGCGGCAGCCAATCCCTCCTATTTATGAATATAAGAAAAATACTCGGCTATGCTTTGGGTCCGATAGGCAGTGCGGCTTTCGGCATCCTCTCGCTTCCGCTGATTTCATGGTACTACCCTGCGGAAGACATCGGCCGTATCGTCTTACTGCAAACCATATCCGCTCTGACCATCCTGATTTTGGGGCTGGGCTTGGATCAGGCGTATATCCGCGAATACTACGCCAGCGAAGACAAAGCCGCGCTGTTCAAATCCTTCAGCCTGTCCCCGTTTGTTTTGAGCATTGTCGGGGTATTGCTGATACTTTTGTGGAATCCCTCTTGGCCTTCCGAAATTATTTTTGATTTGAACAACACCAAGCTGGGTATTCTGTTTTTAGTTTTTTTACTGACCACCCTGTTTATCCGCTTTTTCTCGCTCATCCTACGGATGCAGGAAAAGGCAATTGCTTTCTCACTCAGCCAGCTGACACCGAAATTCCTGATTTTAGTTTTAGTTTTGCTCTTCATCCTAATCGGTTTGCCAACCCATACCACCAGCCTGGTCTTTGCCTATACCGCCGCCCAAATACTGACCGTCGCTGTATTGATCTACCAAACCCGAACGGATTTGGCCGCCGCCATCCGTTCGCCTTGGTCGGCAAAGCTGCACAAAATGGGTCTGCAATACGGACTGCCTTTGGCATTCGGCAATCTCGCCTACTGGGGGCTGACGTCTATCGACCGTTTTGTTTTGAAAGAAATGGCAAGTTTGGAGCAACTGGGGATTTACTCAATGGCGGTCAGCTTCGGCGCTGTCGCCCTGATTTTCCAAAGCGTATTCTCAACCATATGGGCGCCATTGGTGTTCAAATGGGTTGAAGACAACACCAACCTCGACAAAATCGGCGGCATTACCCTGTCGATGACTGCGCTCATCAGCGCGATGGTTTGCTTTATCGGTATTTTTTCGCCGGTGGTCACTTGGATCCTTCCCGGGAAATATGCATCGGTACAGTTTATTTTACTGTCGTGCATGATGTTTCCTTTGTTTTATACGCTGACGGAAGTGACCGGCATCGGTTTGAACGTCGTCAAAAAAACCTGGCTGATTACCGCAGTCAATATTGCGGCATTCCTGCTGAACTTCGGCCTGCTGTATTGGCTGGTTCCGCTCTTGGGCGCACGGGGCGCCGCAATGGCGAGTGCGACTTCTTTTTGGGTGTTTATGCTCATTAAGACCGAATTGTCTTCAAGGATGTGGCAAAAGTTGCCCTGCCGGAAAATTTATACCCATACCGTACTCTGCCTGATTTTGTGCCTGGGCTACACCTACTTCGGCAACGCCGGCAACTACTACATTTTTGCTTTAATCTGGCTGGCAGGTTTGATTGCCCTGACTGTGAAATACAAAACACCACTTTCTTCAGCTTTATCAGTAGTGAAAGGTCGTCTGAATAAAAAACACTCAACACAATAACAACCATACTGCGTGCAGTTTTTGATTCTGCCGCTAAAAAACGCTTACTCACCGAGAATCTTTGATTTTGTGCCCTGTCCGCAACCTATGCGGCTTGTACGCCGACACACTCGACACAGGTATTATCATGCATACATTAATCATTCCTTCTTGGTATCCATCCACTCCGGACGACGTCAACGGAATCTTTTTCCGCCTGCAAGCACAAGCCTTGCAACGCTCCGGAGTTAAAGTAGGGGTCGTCGCACCGATATTCCGTTCGTTCAGAACTCAGGCAAAAACTGCGTTCAACCCGAAAAATTACGGAATAAGGACCTACATCGACAAAGACGTACCGACTTATGTGTACGACAGCATGTTTTTCTTCCCGCGCATCCCGCATATCGACCGCAAACGGGAAATCGCCGCCAGTATGAAACTGTTCCGCCGATACGTTGCAGACCACGGCATGCCCGACGTCCTGCACGCGCACTGCGTCAACAGCGGCGGCATCATTGCATACGAAATCCACAAAGCAACCGGCATTCCGTATGTCATCACCGAACACAGCACCACCTACGCCCGCAAACTTATCCGCAACTGGCAACGCCCACTGATGTATGCCGCCGCCCAAAACGCCGCCTGCCGCCTGGCCGTCAGCCGCGACTTTGCCGAACTGCTGAAAGAAGAATACCGCGGATTGGAGTGGCAATATGTTCCCAATATCCTGTCCGCCAGCTTTGAAGCGCCGATCGACCTTGCCGACAAACCCGCCAACGAAGACTTTACCTTCTGCTCGGTCGCACACCTGCAACATAAAAAAGGCTACGACATCCTGCTGCCCGCCTTTGCCGAAGCAGTCAAAGCCTATCCGAACCTGAAGCTGAAAATCGGCGGGGGCGGTTATGAAGAATTCAAGCTGCACCGTTTGGCAAAAGACTTGGGGCTGGAAAACAACGTTATCTTTGAAGGTCGTCTGAAAAACGAAGAAGTCTTGGAATTGATGTATCAAAGCGATGCCTTCGTATTGGCCAGCCGCCACGAAACTTTCGGCGTCGTTTTCATCGAGGCTTTGGCGCAAGGACTGCCCGTCATCGCGACGCGCTGTGGCGGTCCTGAGACTATCGTCAATCCATCCAACGGGCTTTTGGTCGATGTCGGGGACCAAAAATCGCTAACGGAAGCACTTATCTCCCTCTATCGGAACCGAAAAAAATATTTCCCGCGCCTGTTGCGCGAAAACTGCCTGAAAGAATTTGGAGAGCGTCCCGTTACCGAACAAATCATTTCTGCATATAATAAAGCTCTTGGAACGACCTAAATTTCAGGAAGCAACGTGAAAATTAAAAAACAAAATATATACATTACTATGCTTTATACGATGGTTACCGCCTACATGCTGGGGCCGATGCTGTCGTATAAGCTGGGGATTCCGCGTATCGACAATCCGCTGACCCTTTTGCTGGTGCCTGCCACCCTGCTGATTTTTTTCATAGAAAACAAAACATTCAATAGCAAGGCAGGACTCATGCTTATGGCGGTCGGGCTGATGACCGGCTGGAGCGCAATCCATCTGTTCATCACGCCCTTGGATTCGGTCAGGGTCATGGATACCTTTTTCTTCCTGTCGGTCGCCGGTTTGTTTTACCTGCTGTATCTGATTTTGAGCCGACACGAAAACCCCTTGCGCTTCGTACGCAGGCTGTTGGTTTACTTTTGCGCCTTTATCATTATTCCGCCCGTTATCGAGGTGTTGACCGGCATCCAGTTTGTCAAATCAGACGAAATTTTGGCGATTGAGGCCGGCGTGATTAAAGGCTTCTTCTTCAACCCCAACAACTTGGGTACGACCGCCCTCTTCTTCGCACCTGCCGTGTTGATATTTTTCAATATCGGCGTCAACAAGAGGGAATATTTGTTCGGCTGGATTTTATTTTTGAGTTTGGGCGCGATTGTTTTCGCCAGCGCATCGCGTACGGCGACGATGAGTTACATCATTTTGTTTATCCTGAACTTGATTTACCGTAACAACGGGCTGTTTACGCTGATGACCATAGGCGTTACAGGTGCAGGCTTGTCGATGATTCCGAAACAGTACATTGCCGATTTCCTGCTCTCGATGCACGGCAATGCCTTTTTGGAAAACATTTCTTCCCGCCTGTATTTGTTCCTGTTCAATTTGGAGAGTGACAACTCGGTCGGCTACCGCCAAGAAATTTACAACTACTTCTGGAGCAATCCGCCGCTTTTGCTTTACGGCTACGGCCCTAAAAACTTTCAGGAATACTTCGGCGGGCATTTGAGCGACAGCCTCGGTTTTGAAAATCCGCACAGTTTCATCATCGAACTGTATTTGGGCTTCGGCATGATTTCCTTAATCGGCTTCATCTGTTACATCATTTGGTATGCAGTGAACGTCTTTTTAAGCCAAAACCTGCGGAACAAACAAAAAGCCATCGGCTTGGCGGCAATCTGCCTGTTTATTTTGGGCGGCTTCATCCCGTCCACCATTTTGCGTATGCCCTTCCTCTGGCTGCCCTGCTTTTTGATTTTCCTGTACAGCGTCCTGCCGCAGCGCGATACGGCGTATAACGCGTACCGATACACCCCTTGATAGAAAACATGATATGAAAAAAATTGTTTTGACTACTTCCATGTCCGGCCTCGGCGGCACTGAAAACGCGACCTTCCGCTTAGGACGGTTGCTCAGGCAGCGCGGCCACGAGGTCGTCCTTGCCTCTTCCGATGGCCCGCTCATCAAAGAAGCCCAAGCCTTGGGCATCCAATGGCGTCCGATTGATTTTTATCAGGGCGGCATCTTGGGCTACATCAAAGGCATGTTCGCCTACATGAAGATGTTGAAACAAGAAAAACCCGACATCATCCACTGCCAAATGGCGCGTATCGTTCCAGCCTGTGCCATCGCGGCGAAAATCTCTTCACCGAAAACCAAAGTGTTCTACCACGCGCGCGGTTTGGATGCTGAAACCTATCCCAAAATCGCCAAACTTTTCGACAAACTGGGCGTATACATCATCGGCAACTGCAGGCACGAGCAGGAAAAACTCATCCGCCACGGCTTCCCTGCCAACCGCATCACCTACACCTACAACGCCCTGCACAAAGCCGATTACGTTCCTGAAAAAACTGCCAAAGACTACGTCATGCTCGGTACGCTGTCGCGCTTGGATACCGTCCGCGCCGTGCATGTGATGCTGGACATCTTTAAGAAAATGGTCGACCGCGATATGCCCGTACGCCTGAACGTAGCGGGCATAGGCGAAGAAATGGACAATCTGAAAGCGCAAGCGAAACGCCTGGGCATAGACGACAAAGTTACCTTCCTCGGCGGCGTGCGCGATTTGACCGGTTATTTCAAAGACGTGGATATTTTGGTAAACACGCCGCACTGCATCGGCGACCACGGAGCAGGCGTCGGCAACAACATCCTTGAAGCCGGCCTCTACGACACGCCCGTCGTGACCTACAACATGGGCGGCATTTCCGAAATGGTCATTACCGGCGAAACCGGATACTGTTTCCCCTTCGGCGAAGACGAAGCCTTTATCGAAGCCGTCGATCAACTCATCAAGCAACCCGAGTTGCGCGAAAAAATGGGCAAAGCCCTGCATAAACACGTTGAGACCTTGTGTTCCGATGATGAAATCTATCGCACCACAATGGCCGCTTACGATATGTGAGGTCGTCTGAAAATATGAACATCACCATCGTCGCCCCCTACTGTTCTCTGCCGTCCGAGCCGCATTTCAACCGCTTCTGGTATCTAGCCGAGCTGTTGTCGCAGTCTCATGACGTGCTGCTGATTACCAGCAATTTCAAACACTACGACAAATCTTTCAGACGACCTGAAGATGCCGAATCTGCCTCGCAAGGTCGTCTGAAAGTCATGCTGTTGGAAGAGAGCGGCTACGACAAAAACGTCTCGCTGGACCGCGTCAAAAGCCATCATGTGTTCGTCAAACATTTTGAGCAATGGCTGAACAACTGCCGCCCGGGCGAACAAGACGTCGTCTTTTCCGCCTATCCGCTGATCGCCACCAACCTGCTTTTGGGCGAACACAAAGCGCGTTTGGGCTACAAGCTGATTATCGACGTGCAGGACGTATGGCCGGAGTCTTTCTCCTCGGTCGTGCCGTTTTTGAAAAAAATCCCGCACAACCTGCTGCCCTTCTCCTCCCGCGCCAACCGAGCCTACCGCTACGCCGACGCGCTGGTCGCCGTGTCGCAGACCTACCTCGACCGCGCCAAAGAAGCCAATCCGAACGTTCCCGGCGAAGTCGTCTATATCGGCGCGGATTTTCCGAAACTCGATGCCGCGCCGGCAAAAGACTTCGGCGACAGCAAAACCCGTTTCTTCTACTTGGGTACGCTCAGTTACAGCTATGACGTCGAAACCGTGTGCAAAGGCGTTCGGAAACTGTTGGACGACGGCAAAAATGTAGAGCTGCACATCATGGGCGGCGGCCCCGATTTGGACAGGCTCAAACAATATGCCTGCGAGGGCATCAAGTTTTACGGCTACATCCCCTACGCCGAAATGATGTCGGTCGCCAAGGGCTGCGACATCTCCGTCAACGCCATCCATTCCTACGCCATGCAGTCGATTACCAACAAACTGTCCGACTATATGGCATTGCAAAAACCGATTTTAAACAGCCAAGTCAACGACGAAGTCGCCGAAGTCCTCTCCCTGCTGCCGCATGCGGACTACCGTTCCGGCGACGTGGACAGCTTCGTCCAAGCCGCCAAAGACATTCTGGCGCGCAAAAACGACCCCGTTCAATCCGACGAAATCGTCCGCCGCTTCAAGCGCGACGTGGCGTATCAAAAAATCGTCAACCTGATTGAAAGATTAGCCCATGAGTAAATTCTTCAAACGCCTGTTTGACATCATCGCCTCCGCCTCAGGACTGATTTTCCTCTCGCCCGTATTTTTGATTTTGATATACCTCATCCGCAAAAACTTGGGCGAACCCGTCTTCTTCACCCAAGAGCGGCCGGGCAAAGACGGCAAACCATTCAAAATGATCAAATTCCGCTCCATGCGCGATGCGGTCGATAAAGACGGCAACCCGCTGCCCGACAGCGAGCGGCTGACCCCTTTCGGCAAGAAACTGCGCGCGACAAGCTTGGACGAACTTCCTGAGCTTTGGAACGTTCTAAAAGGAGAGATGAGCCTGGTCGGCCCAAGACCGCTGTTGATGAGCTACCTGCCGCTTTACAACGAATTTCAAAACCGCCGCCACGAAATGAGGCCCGGCGTAACCGGTTGGGCGCAGATCAACGGGCGCAACGCGCTTTCGTGGGACGAAAAGTTCGCACACGATATTTGGTATATCGACCATTACAGTTTTTGGCTGGATATGAAAATCCTGTTTCTGACAGTCAAAAAAGTCTTTATCAAAGAAGGTATTTCGGCTGAGGGAGAAGCCACCATGCCCTATTTCACAGGAAATGACACTGATGCGAAAAAATAACGTACTTATCCTTTCCGCGGGAAGGCGCGTTGAATTGGTACAGGATTTTCAAACCGAAGCGGCCAAGTTTTCAGACGACGTCAAGATTTTGACGACGGATTTGGTGCCGCGTATGTCCTCCGCCTGCCACGTTTCGGACGGTTCGTTTGAAGTGCCGCTGATTAGCGCTGATTCGTATATCGACAGCATTTTCGATCTGGCGGTACGCGAAAACATCGGTTTAATCATCCCGACCATAGACACCGAACTGCAAAAGCTGGCAGACGAGCGCGAACGCTTCGAAGCGGCAGGCATCCACATCGTCGTTTCCGACTCGGACTTCATCGCGCAATGCCGCGACAAACGGAAAACCGCCAGCTTGTTTGCCCGCTACGGCATACGTTCGCCCGAAATTTACGACCGCGGGAAGCTGGTTTTCCCTTGCTTCGCCAAACCCTACGACGGCAGCCGCGCCATCGGTGCCAAACGGATCGACACGCCTGCCTGCCTGACGCCTGAAATCGTGGACGACCCCAAGTTGATGTTCTGCGAACTTATCGACATCGAAAACGAATTTTCCGAATTTACCGTCGATATGTATTACGACCATGAAGGTCGTCTGAAATGCGCCATCCCGCGAAAACGCTTGGAAGTGCGCTCCGGCGAAGTCAGCAAAGGCATTACCCGCAAAAACAGCCTCTACCAAACGCTGCTGGAAAAAATGGCGGTATTGGAAGGCGCGCGAGGCTGTATTACGGCGCAATTCTTCTGCAACGAAGAAACCGGCGAATTCTACGGCGTGGAAATCAACCCCCGCTTCGGCGGCGGCTTCCCGCTGACGTATGCCGCAGGCGGCAATTATCCGGGCTGGCTGATGCACGAATACTTCCGCAACGAAGAAATCCCGTTTTCAGACGACTGGGAAAACAACCTCATCATGCTGCGCTACGATGCCAAGGTCTTGGTTCATGAAAACGATTAATCCCGAAACCGCCGTCATTGTCTTCGACTTGGACGATACGCTGTACTCGGAATACGAATACAAGCTCTCCGGCATCCGCGCAATCGTCGATACCGTCGCCACCCTGTATCCCGATTGGGATTCAGACGACCTATGGCGCAGTATCGACCCCGACGGTAAAGACTGGCTGGACAAGTTGTGCCGCCACTGCGGTTTCAACGAATCGGAAAAACAGGTTCTTCTGTGGCAATACCGGCTGCACCGCCCGACGCTGACGCCGTATGCCCCGCATGATTTCCTGTCCGAGCTGACCGCGCCCTTCGCCGCACGCGCGCTGATTACCGACGGCAGAAGCCTGACCCAACGCTTGAAACTGGAAGCCTTGGGGCTGTATTCCCTGTTTGACGACATCCTCGTCTCCGAAGCCTGCGCTTCGGAAAAGCCCGACGGCAAACGCTTCCGCTATTTACAAGACAAATATGCCGAAAAGGCAGACTGCTTCATCTATATCGGCGACAACATTTCCAAAGACTTTATCGCGCCGAACGCTTTGGGCTGGATAACCATAGGATTGCGTCCCTCCGGACAAAACATCCACCGTCACCTGCCTGAAAGTTTTAACACAGAATATCATCCCAACTTTTGGATTGACTCCCTTCAAGATTTAGCATCTTTGGGCAATTCAAGCATTTAAACATTACATAATCAAACGTACACTCACGATACTAAAAAGGACTATTTCATGACGAAAATATTATTCATGGGACGTAAACGGCTTTCCGCCAACCTGCTCCGACTCTTATCCTCACAAGACGGCATCGAAATCGTCGGCGTTCTGACCGACAGCCACCTGCAAGGCTCGCCGACGACCGCCGCCGCCAAAGAATTGGGCTTGCCGCTCTACACTTTCGATACCGCCTTGGAAGCGATGAAGGAAGGTCGTCTGAAATACGATTTGGGCTTGTCCGTACTCTACTGGCGCAAACTGCGCGACGAATTCCTGACCATCCCGCGCTTGGGTACGATCAACTTCCACCCTGCCCTGTTGCCCGAATACAAAGGCACGGGCGGCTACAATCTCGCTATCATGGACGAATTGTCCGAGTGGGGCAGCACCGCCCACTACGTCGACGCCTCCATCGACACCGGCGAAATCATCGAAGTGGACCGTTTCCCCATTGACCCCGCCGCCGAAACCGCCCAATCGCTCGAACGCAAAACCATGCAGGCATTGGAGCCGTTCGCACAACGCATTATCGCCCGCGCCGTCGAAGCGCAAGCCAAACTGCCGACCACGCCCAACATCGGTGGTCGTTACGTCAGCCGCGACGAAATGGAAGCCATGAAGCAAATCCGCGACGGCGACGACGTCGAGAAAAAAATCCGCGCCTTCTGGTTCCCGCCTTACGACGGTGCATACGTCGAAATCAACGGTCAAAAATACACCTTAATCAACCGCCAACTGCTGGAAGAAGTCGCCCCCAAAGACTCCACCAGCCTTTTCGCAGGAAAAGCCAATGCTTAACACATCCCTCTCCCCGTGGCCGAGCTTCACCCAAGAAGAAGCCGACGCCGTTTCCAAAGTCCTGCTGTCCAACAAAGTCAACTATTGGACGGGTACCGAATGCCGTGAATTTGAAAAAGAATTCGCCGCCTTCGCCGGCACGCAATACGCCGTCGCCCTTTCCAACGGCACGCTGGCACTCGATGTCGCGCTTAAAGCAATGGGCATCGGCGCAGGCGACGACGTCGTCGTTACCTCGCGCACCTTCCTCGCCTCCGCTTCCTGCATCGTTACCGCAGGCGCAAACCCCGTGTTTGCCGATGTGGATTTGAACAGCCAAAACATCAGCGCGGAAACCATCAAAGCCGCGCTGACGCCGAATACCAAAGCCATCATCGTCGTCCACCTTGCCGGTATGCCCGCCGAAATGGACGGCATCATGGATTTGGCAAAAGAACATGATTTATGGGTTATCGAAGACTGCGCCCAAGCGCACGGCGCGAAATACAAAGGCAAATCCGTCGGCAGCATCGGACACGTCGGCGCATGGTCGTTCTGCCAAGACAAAATCATGACCACTGGCGGCGAAGGCGGCATGGTCACCACCAACGACAAAGAGCTGTGGAGCAAAATGTGGTCGTACAAAGACCACGGCAAAAGCTATGACGCCGTGTACCACCGCGAACACGCCCCCGGCTTCCGCTGGCTGCACGAAAGCTTCGGCACCAACTGGCGCATGATGGAAATGCAGGCAGTCATCGGCCGCATCCAACTCAAACGTATGCCCGAATGGACGGCGCGCCGCCAAGCGCACGCCGCCAAGCTGGCAGAAAGCTTGGGCAAGTTCGCCAGCATCCGCCTGATTGAAGTCGCCGACTACATCGAACACGCGCAATACAAGTTCTACGCCTTCATCAAACCCGAACACCTGAAAGACGGCTGGACGCGCGACCGCATCGTCAGCGAACTGAACGCGCGCAAAGTCCCCTGCTATCAAGGAAGCTGCTCCGAAGTCTATTTGGAAAAAGCCTTCGACAACACGCCATGGCGTCCGAAAGAGCGACTGAAAAACGCCGTCCAACTGGGCGACACCAGCCTGATGTTCTTGGTGCACCCGACGCTGACCGACGACGAAATCGCGTTCTGCAAAGAACACATCGAAGCTGTGTTGGCAGAAGCCACAGCATAAAGTACAAACCGCCGCGCCCGTTTCATCGGAACGGCGGCGGTTTACCGCTTCAGCCGAATATAGTGGATTAAATTTAAATCAGGACAAG
>NZ_KV821557.1:55646-61922 GCF_001815675.1 Neisseria sp. HMSC065D04 | reverse complement strand
GTACTGGTTTAAAGTTAATCCACTATAAAAAAGGGAACCGGCAAGCAGCCGACACATACGGAAAACCAATGCTCCGTAGCAACAAACGTCTTTTCAGACGACCTTTGTATGACCGGGGTCGTCTGAAACCCACCCACAACATTATTCAGAACATACCAAAATGAATTTGGAAACCCTGTTATCCCTGCCCCGCAACGTCAAGAAAACCTTCTTCGTCATCCACGACGTTTTGATGATTTTTATCGCCTTTTGGTTTGCGCAAAGCCTCCGAGTCCAATACTCCGACGAATGGGCAAGCATGGCGAACTGGCTTGCTTTCGGCTCGACCGCCTTTTTGACCATCACGCTGTTTGTCAGACTGGGGCTGTACCGCGCCGTTACCCGCTTCGTCAGCACCCGCGTCCTGACCGCCGCCGCATTCGGCAGCCTGATTTCAGCAGTCTTGTTCTGCCTGACCACCTTGGTTTTCGAACGCAAACTGCACCTTGCCCTGCCTGTCGTTTATTTCTTGCTGCTGGTCGTCTGCATCACCAGTTCGCGCATGATTCTGCGCGCCATCCTAACCGACCGGCACAAAAAACAAATGGCGCCCGTCATCATTTACGGCGCAGGACAATCCGGCCGCCAACTGCTGGAAGCCATCAAACAGGTCAACGAATATTCCGCCGTCGCCTTTGTGGACGACAACCCCAAAATCCGCCGCACCGTCATCTACGACCTGACCGTCTATGGTCCTGAAGACATCCAATCGCTCATCGACCGCTACGGTGTGGAAAAAATCCTGCTCGCCATCCCCAGCTCCACTCAGGAAGAACGCCGCCGCATCATCCAAAGCCTCGAAAAATACAAATGCGAAGTGCTGACCATTCCCGGCATGAAAGACTTGGTGGACGGCAAAATCAAAGTCAGCGCGCTGAAAAAAATCTCCGTCGTCGATTTGCTCGGCCGCGACCCCGTCGCCCCCCGCCCCGAACTCATGGGCGCGGACATTACCGGCAAAACCGTGATGGTGACAGGTGCGGGCGGGTCCATCGGCTCCGAACTCTGCCGCCAAATCCTGAAATGCCGCCCGTCCAAATTGCTGCTGTTCGAACTGTCCGAGTTCTCCCTGTACAGCATAGACAAAGAATTGCGCGAAACTCAGGCAGCCGCCGGCAGTCAAATCGAAGTCGTCCCCCTGCTCGGCTCCGTGCAAAACAAAGAACGCCTGATCAGTGTCATGACCGCGTACGGCGTTGAAACCGTCTATCATGCCGCCGCCTACAAACACGTCCCCATGGTCGAGTTCAACACCGTCGAAGGCATACGCAACAACGTCTTCGGCACGCTATTGTGTGCGCAGGCCGCCGTCGAATCCGGCGTCAGCACCTTCGTGCTCATCTCCACCGACAAAGCCGTGCGCCCGACCAATACCATGGGTGCCAGCAAACGCATGGCGGAACTCTGCCTGCAGGCGCTCGCCGCCGAACCCGGCCAACAGACCCGCTTCTGCATGGTGCGTTTTGGCAACGTTTTAGGCTCCTCCGGCTCCGTCGTCCCCGTGTTTGAAAAACAAATCGCCGAAGGCGGCCCCATCACCCTGACCCATCAAGACATCACCCGCTACTTCATGACCATCCCCGAAGCCGCCCAACTCGTCATTCAAGCGGGCGCGATGGGCAAAGGCGGCGACGTATTCGTGTTGGATATGGGCGAATCTGTTAAAATCATTGACTTAGCCAAACAAATGATTACGCTTAGCGGCCTGAAATTGAAAGATGCCCAACATCCCGACGGCGATATCGAAATTAAAATTACAGGACTGCGTCCGGGTGAAAAACTTTACGAAGAGTTGCTCATCGGAGACGAAGTGCAAAAAACCACTCATCCCCGAATTATGACCGCCAGCGAAGTAATGCTGCCATGGGCGCAATTAAATGACATAATTATGCGTATGGACTTAGCGTGCTCAAATTCAGAACAACAAACCCTGCGCGCCCTGCTGCTAGAAGCCCCTGCAGGCTTTAATCCCAAAGACGATATTTGCGATTTGGTTTGGCAGCAGACACATTAAATACCCGACCGATAAAGCAAAACATTCCACAAAAAGGTCGTCTGAAAGTTTTCAGACGACCCCAATAAGACTGACAAGGATACCGACATGAAAAAACAGCTTGCCCTCATCAGCCTGTCCCTGATGGCACTGACCGCCTGCAACAGCAGCACCGTCATTCCCGGCTCCACCATCAACACACGCAACAAAACCATCGTTTACGAAAACGGCGAAACCGTAGCAGACACCAAATTCGACAAGCGCGTCGCCATCTATCCGATTACCTTCGGCCTCGTTGAAAAAATGCGCAAACCTCCAGTGTTGTCACAAAACAACGGTGCGCTTGAGCGCAGCAAAGCCGCCTACCGCTACCACATCGGTAAAGGCGACGTATTGAACATCATGGTCTGGGCGCACACCGACCTCAATTCGCCCGTACAACAAAGCAACCCGCAAACCAACCAAGTCAGCCGTGGCGCATGGGTGGACGAAGGCGGCTACATCACCTATCCGCTGGTCGGCAAAATCCAAGCGCAAGGCAAAACCATAGACGAGCTGCAAAACATCCTGACAGGTCGTCTGAAACGTTACCTTAAAAATCCCCAAGTTACCATCAACGTAACCGAATTCCGTTCGCAACGCATTTCCATTTCCGGCGCCGTCGGACAAGCAGGACAACTGCCGATTACCAACGTCCCCATGACCATCCTCGATGCCGTCAACCAAGCGGGCGGCGTGGCGCAAAATGCCGACACCCACAACATCAAATGGACGCACAACGGCGTTGACCGCACCATCTCCCTGCAAAACATCATGCAGTACGGCGATATGTCGCAAAACCACCTCTTAAGCAACGGCGACATCGTTTACGTTCCGAACAACAGCAACAGCAAAGTGTACGTTATGGGCGAAGTCGGCCGCCAAGCCACCCTGCCTATCGGCAACCACGGCCTGAACCTCACTCAAGCCTTGGGTGAAACCGGCGGCATGAACCAAGCCTTGGCAGACGCAACCGGCGTCTTCGTCATCCGCCGTGCGCCCGAAGATGCGGCCAAACCTATCCACATTTACCAACTTAACCTGAAAGACGCGACCGCTTACGCCTTGGGCAGCGACTTCGACCTGCGTCCGAACGACGTTGTTTATGTGACTGCCGCCCCGGTTACCCGTTGGAACCGCGTAGTATCGCAATTGACCAGTTTCTTCAGCAACGTCAACGCCATCGACAACACGTTCAAATAACCTGACGGCGCCTGACAGCACCTGCTGTCAGGCAAAACGGCAGGCCGGTTATTTATCGTCTGACGACATATAAACAAAACCCTTTCAGACCGACCAAATATCCGACCTCAAACCGTTTTATCATGATTTGACCCTATACAAGAAAAAAATACCGCTTCTCTTATGTTTCAAAATATTTTAGTAGTATGCATGGGAAATATCTGCCGCTCCCCGATAGCGGAGCGCATCTTGCAGAAAAAGCTGCCCGGACACCGTGTCAGTTCGGCCGGCATCAACGCATTGGCGGGAAAAGATGCCGACTTCCAAGCCATTAAAACCGCCCTTAAACACGGCGTAGTCGTTGCCGGACACACCGCCCGCCAACTGACCCCTGAAATGTGCAATGCAGCAGACCTGATTTTGGTGATGGAGCCGGCCCATATCGATATGGTTGCCGACATCCTGCCTTCCGCGCGCGGGAAAACCATCCTGCTCGCCCAATGGCTGCCCAAGAAAAACATACCCGACCCGTTCAAACAAAGCAGCGAAATGTTTGAAGCCGTATTCCAACAAATACAAAGCGCAGCCGAGACTTGGGCTGAAAAATTGAACGGACCAACCCCGGCATAACACTCACTTACGCCGGATTCAATCAATTAAATCCAAACAGAAAGCCTACTGATGTATAAACAATATCCGTCATCAGCATCCTCCAACAACGACGAAATCGATTTCGGCCAACAACTGCACAATCTGTGGCTGCACAAATCCAAAATCGCCACCGCATTGATTGCGGGCGGCTTGCTCGGTGCCGTTTTCAGCTTTGCGTCCACGCCTGTCTACCGCGCCGACGCCATGTTGGAAATCGAAACCAAACAAAACCAGATTCTGACCGAAATCAACAACATGCTTTCCAACGAGCCGGCGCCTTCCGAAGCCGAAATCGAATTGGTCCAATCCCGCATGGTTATAGGCAAAACCGTTGACGAGCTTCAGCTTGACCAAGAAGTCAAAGCCACCTATTTCCCGGTTTTCGGCAACATGATTCACAACCTCAGCGGCAACGACGATCCGATTTTGAAAATCGGTACATTTACCGTTTCCGAAGAATGGATCAACAAACCCTTCAAACTGACCGTCAAAGACAGCAAAAACTATATCCTGACGCTCCCAAACGGTACAGCCAAAGAAGGCCGCGTCGGCACTCCGCTGAAAATCAATAACGAAACCGTTCTGAAAGTCGACCAAATCCTTGCCGAAACAGAGCAGGATTTCGAGTTGACCAAGTTTTCCAAGCTCAGCGCCATCGAAAACATCAAAAACCAACTCTCGGTCATCAGCAAAGGCAAAACCAGCCCCATCATCAACCTTGCCTACACCGATGTTGATCCGAAAAAAACCAGCGCCGTCCTCAACAGCATCGCCGACAACTACGTCGCGCAAAACCGCGAACGCGACATTCAAGTCGCCTCCAGCGGCTTGGCTTTCATCAGCGAAGAATTGCCTCGTCTGAAAGAAACCCTGCAAGAAGCAGAAAACAAACTCAATGCTTACCGCGAACGCGCAGGTTCGCTCGACATTCCGCTTGAGTCCAAAGGCGCGCTTGAAAGCCTGACCAGCATCGAAACCCAAATCACCCTGCTCAAAACCGAAGAAGCAGGTTTGGCGGAACTGTATACTCCGGAACACCCTTCCTATAAAGCCGTTTTGGACAAACTGGCGGTGCTCGAACGCGCCAAGAGCAAAATCAACCAGCAAATCGCCGGCCTGCCCAACACCCAACAGGAAGTCATCCGCCTGACCCGCGACGTAGAAACCAACCAAGCGACCTACGTCCAACTCTTGGCGAAACAACAAGAACTCAACATCATGAAAGCCAGTGCGCAAGGCAATGTCCGCGTCGTTGACCATGCCTACACGCCGGAACAACCGATCGCCCCGCGCAAAGCCGTCATTACCGCATTAAGCGCACTTGCCGCAGGCGCACTCGCCTCCATGTGGGTCATGCTGCAAGGCCGTATGCGCCGAGGCATCACGTCGTCTGAAGAGATTGAAAACCTCAATCTCGAAGTCGCCGCCCTCGTACCCTACTCCAAAACCCAGCAAAAACGCGACCTATTGAAACGCAAATTCAAATCCCTGACCGGCCGCTCCAATTATCTGCTGGCAAACGAGGATGCCTCCGACGTCGCCGTCGAAGCCATCCGCGCCCTGCGTACCAACATCTACTTCTCCATGCTGGATGCGCGCAACAATGTCCTCATGATTACCGGTGCGGCTCCGGAAGCGGGCAAATCCTTTATTTCCGCCAACCTCGCCACCGTAATGGCACAATCAGGCAAACGCGTATTGCTGATCGATACCGACATGCGTAAAGGCTATTTGGACCAACTGTTCAAACTGACGCCCGAATACGGCTTGGCAGACATCCTTTCCGGCCATGTCTCCCCTGCTAAAGCCGTCTGTGAAACGCGGATTGAAAACCTGCACCTCATCAGCAACGGCGGTTATCCTAAAAATCCGTCCGAGCTGCTGATGGACAGCCGCTTCACAGAATTGCTGGCAAACGCCCAAAAACGTTACGACTACGTGATTATCGACACCCCGCCTGTCCTCGCAGTGACCGACGCAACCATCGTCGGACAGCTGGCAGGTACGGTTCTGCTGGTCAGCCGCTACGGCAACACCACCACCAGAGAGCTTGAAATCAGTGCCGACCGTCTGCGTCAGAACAAGATCAATATCAAAGGCGTCATCCTGAACGGCATGAAGCGCGAAGCCAACAGTATGTATGACTACTACGCCTACCATTCTCCGCAGGATGGCAAGAAACCGGTTAAAAAAGAAGCGCCGGAAAACAAAGCTTAAAGCTGGAAACCAGCTATTTTCTGCCCAAAAGGTCGTCTGAAACGGAAAAATCAAGTTTCAGACGACCTTTTGTCATGCCTTTCAACAGATGCGATAAAAATCATCTTATTTGAGTTTAAGCAAGATATAGTGGATTAACTTTAAATCAGGACAAG
>NZ_KV821557.1:16095-55546 GCF_001815675.1 Neisseria sp. HMSC065D04 | reverse complement strand
CAACGCCGTACTGATTTAAAGTTAATCCACTATAATGGCGTACCGATTTAAAGTTCGTCCCCCTAGATTCACTGTACAATACCCCATCCCTTCAATCTTCAGATTGTTGTAAACAAAAGACAGCCTCCTGTTTCCTTTACAATCCATTGAAACTGACACAACCTGCCAATCCACACCAAACCGACCGTACCCTCTGCCCATCGCCGCCTGCACCCGGTTGCCGTCCGAACCGATAAGAATTTATCTTATTGTTTATATTTAAAATTTCCAACACATCCAAACCACCATATTTTTATTGGACTTCCATACCGCACAATATTAAGAGAAAATATAACTAACTGTATTTATTCCATTTACCGCCATTGCAAATAACTACCGATATTCTCGTCATATCATTAACAATAAATTACAGAAAACAGTATAATAACCAACCTAGTCCCTTTTCCCATTTCATCTTATGACTGCAGTACCCGACTCTTCCCGTACGCTCTCTGTCAAGCCGGCAAACAGAATGACCGCCGACACAGTCAGCCCTGCACTGCTGCCCCAACAAGCAGCAGGCAATCGGTACGCCGGTACTGCCTATCAAGTCAACAAAATCACCTACGCCTCCGGCCTAACACGCCTGGCAACAGCGCCTAAGCCGCAACCCAAACCTGTCGAGCTGACACCTGAAGAAGAATTCTCGCTATTGCAAAACAGCGAGCAGCAAGGCATCCCGACCGAACACCACTTATCTGCCTATACCCGCCTGGCCGAAGCAGGAATGCCGGAAGCGCAGCACGTCCTGATGCGCTTTTACCAAGAGCGCAACGAATCCCAAATGTACCACTGGGCGCAGCTTGCCTCAGCGCAAAACTCCGCCGAAGCCCAATACTGCCTTGCCTACCGCCACAGCCTGAAGCCTGATTTTGAAAGCGCAATCAAGTTGTACCGACAAGCGGCGGAACAAGGATTTGCCCCTGCACATTGGCAACTGGGGAAAATGTACTACCGCGGTATCGGCATGAAAGCCGATTCAGCCCAAGCCGAAATCCATTTACGGCAGGCAGCGGAAGCAGGGTTTATCGCTGCACAAGTTATGTTGGGCGACTTGCTTGCCGCGCAAAATCAGGCGGAATCCATGACCTGGTATCGGAAAGCCGCCGCAAAAGGCAGCGGGGACGCCGCCGCCGCTTTGGCGCAGCACAGCCTGACAGGCAAACTGACCGGACGCGACCCGCTCCAAGCCATGCGCCACACCCGTTTCGCCGCAGACCGACGCCATCCGGAGGCCTTGCGCATTATGGGCGATCTCTACCGCTACGGACTCGGCGTCAAAGCCGACCCGCACGCAGCGCACGACTATTACCACCGTGCCGCAACACTCGGCTGCGCCACCGCCATCCAAAAGCTGCTCAGTGATGCCGCGCTGCACAATCCCCAACAGTACGAACAAATCAGAGAAGCCGCCCTGTTTTTCCAAAAAACGGAACAAACCTTCCGCAATGCCGAAGCATGCCATTACGGCATAGGGACGGCGGTGGATTACGACCGCGCCAGAAAACTTTATCTGGAAGCCGCCGAATTCCATCACAAAAATGCCGCTGCCGCTTTGGGCAAATTGTATTATTACGGACAAGGCGTCGAAGCCGATTTCCAATCTGCCGCCCACTGGTTTGAAATCGCGGCGGAACAAGGCCATACCGAAGCGCAATACTATCTGGCACGACTCTATTACCACGGGCAAGGAGTCTCCAGCCATATCCCTACCGCCTGCCGCTGGTTGCAGGCAGCCATCAGCGGCTGTTACGGAAATCCCGATGCCTTGCGCCCCCTGTTGGCAAAATGGCAAAAAGAAGCAAGCCGTTAAACCTGACAGCATCCCGCTATAAAATCCAAACTTATATAGTGAATTAAATTTAAATCAGGTTCAGCACCTTAGAGAATCGTTCTCTTTGAGCTAAGAGCGAGGCAACGCGCCGTACTGGTTTAAAGTTAATCCACTATAAAACAAATGGCTCTAGACCAACAGAAATAGTCTGTTAGACTAGAGCCAATCGTTTTCAGACGACCTCCCCCAGACAAATCAACATCAGTCAGCGAAATCATCCACCTTGCTGCACTATCCCTATCCGAGGAAACCTCATGCGCGCCGTTATTCAAAAAGTAAGCCATGCCCAAGTTGACGTCCTGAGCGAAGGACACCGCGAAACCAGCGGCAAAATCAGTCGCGGCTTTTTGATTCTTTTAGGCATTACACACGATGACAACGAGGCCGATGCCTCCTATATCGCCGACAAAATAGCCAATCTGCGCATTTTTGAAGATGAAGCCGGAAAATTGAATCTGTCGCTTAAAGACACGGCCGGCTCAGTCTTGCTCGTTTCACAGTTCACCCTCTACGCCGATGCGCGCAGCGGCCGCCGTCCCTCTTTTTCCGCAGCCGCTCCTGCCCGACAGGCAGAATCCCTGTATCAACGCACCGCCGAATTATTGCGCGCCCACGGTCTGACGGTAGAAACCGGCCGCTTTCAAACCCATATGCAGGTTTCACTCTGCAACGACGGTCCCGTCACCTTGTTGCTGGATTCCAAAAAACTGTTTTAAAACAAACACGATCAACCGCATGTTGACCAAAATTCAGATAAGCCAGCGAAGGCTTAGGGCAAAAAATATAGTGGATTAACTTTAAACCAGGACGGCGTTACCTCGCCTTAGCTCAAAGAGAACGATTCTCTAAGGTGCTGAAGCACCAAGTGAATCGGTTCCGTACTATCTGTACTGTCTATGGCTTCGTTGCCTTGTCCTGATTTTTGTTAATCCACTATAACGCTGAGGTCGTCTGAAAAGCTTATTCGCGGTTGCGCGCGTGCCAGAAATAACGCCACACGAAGCAGGGGAAGGCGAATATCAGGTAGAGGCAGACTACGGTGGCATAAAACTCCCAGTCTTGATGCTGAACCGCGCCGGCGCGGGATTCGAGGATGTAGGCGAGGACGGCGGTCAGGATGAAGCCTGCTGCCAATTCGACGAGGTGATGCCCGATATGTTTGCGCTTGAGCGGGAACACGCCGAAAAATTTGGCGGTAACGAAGGGGGCGTTGGCGAAGATGAGTGCCAATACCAAAAGGATGTACATGGATGCGGTCATGATGGTATGTCTTTCTGTTTTCAGACGGCCTTTTTGATTCAAAAGGCCGTCTGAAAAAACAATCTTGGGCTGCGTATCTTAACAAAAACGGCAGCCTCTGACACGGCTGCCGTTTCGGTTCATCGCTTTACAAGGTGTTTTCCAAAGCCCTGGCGCACCAGTCAATCACCGTTTGCGGCATGATGCCCCACAAAATCAGCAAGAACGCGTTGACGCTCAGGAAGAATTTGGCGGCATAGTTGCTGCCGACGGGCTGGTCATGGGCGGATTCGTCGAAATACATGACTTTGACTACGCGCAGGTAGTAGAACGCGCCGATTAACGACATCACCACGGCGAACACGGCAAGTACGATGTATGTGCTGCTCGCCATGGCGGCGTTTTGGGCAGTCGATGCGCTCAACAAAGCCTTAATCACGCCGAATTTGGCGTAAAAGCCCATCAGCGGCGGAATACCCGCCATCGAGAACATCGCCAGCAGCATCAGGAAAGCAAACCAGGCATGGCGTTGGTTCAAACCTGCCAAATCTTTGATTTCTTCACACTCAATATTGTCGGTGGACAATACCATCAATATGCCGAAACCGACTGCCGCCATCAGCGCATAAGTAATGGCGTAATACAAACCCGCCGCAAAGCCGACCGCTCCCGCCATAAACGCCAGCAGGATGAAGCCCATATGCGATATGGTGGAATAGGCAAGCATACGTTTGATGTTTGCCTGCATGATGGCGGCAAGGTTACCGATCAAAAGCGATGCCACCGCCAACACGGCGAACATCTGCGACCAGTCGTGATGCACCGTTCCCAAACCGGTAACCAAAATGCGGAAGGCAAAGACGACGGCGGCGATTTTCGGCGCCGTACCGACAAACGCGGCAACGGATGTCGGCGCGCCGTGGTACACGTCAGGCACCCACATATGAAATGGCACCGCGCCCAGTTTGAACGCTACCGCCACAACGATAAACACCAGCCCCAGTTTCAACAGCCATTCGTTGGCAAGTTCGCTATAAGACGACGCCAAAACAGTGGCGAATTCGAGCGAACCCGTCGCGCCGTACACCATCGAAATGCCGTAGAGCAGCAGGCCGGAAGCCAGCGCGCCCAAGACGAAATATTTGAGCGCGGCTTCGGCGGAACGGCCGGAATCGCGGCGCAGGGCAATCATGGCGTAAAGCGACAGCGACAAAAGTTCCAAACCGATATAGGCGGTCAGGAAATGCGCCGCACTCACCATCACGCTCATGCCTAACAGGGCAAACAACGACAGAGTATAAAACTCGCCTTTAAAAATACCGCGTGCCTGATTGTAGGGCTTGCTGTAAATAAACAGCCCGAAGGTCAGCCCGTACAGCACCAGCTTGGACAGGCGCGACATACCGTCGGCGATATACATTCCGTGAAACGCCAGCGTACTGCCCTGCTCCCACACCGCCAGCTGCGTAACCGCCACGATAATGACGGTTCCCAAGCTCATCAAATGGGTCAGATAACGGTTTTTATCGCTAATCCACAAATCTGCCAGCAATACGGCAATCAGAAGCGCAAACAGCACGATTTCGGGCATGGCAGGCATTAAGTTCAAATCAATCAAGTTCATTCGCACACCTCAAATCTTGCTTTGCGCCACATGGGCAATCAAATCGTTTGCCGCCTGATGCACCACTTCGATAAATGCCTGCGGATACAGGCCCATACCCAATACCGCAACCGCCAAAATCGCCAGAATCGCAAATTCACGGCAGTTGATGTCTTTCATATCGGCAACGTGCGGATTGCCGACCGCGCCGAAAATCACGCGCTTATACATCCACAGCGTGTAAGACGCACCGTAAATCAGCGTCAGCGCCGCCAGCGCGCCGATCCAGAAATTCACTTTGACCGCGCCCATAATCACCATAAACTCGCCCACGAAGCCCGAAGTCGCCGGCAGACCCGCGTTTGCCATCGCAAACAGCATCATAAACGCCGCAAACTTGGGCATCACGTTCACCACGCCGCCGTAATCGGCAATATTGCGCGTGTGCAGGCGGTCGTACATCACACCGATACACATAAACATCGCCGCCGACACGAAACCGTGCGAAATCATCTGGATGACCGCGCCTTTCAACGCCCAGTCGTTCAACTGGCCGTTAATGAACAAGAACATCCCCAAGGTAACGAAACCCATATGGCTGATGGACGAATACGCCACCAGTTTTTTCATATCGGTCTGCACCAGCGCGACCATGCCGATATACACCACCGCAATCAGGCTCAACACGATGATGACCGGCGCGAAATAGCGCGACGCGTCGGGCAGAATCGGCAGGATGAAGCGCAAAAAGCCGTATGCGCCCAATTTCAGCGTAATCGCCGCCAACACCATCGAACCGCCAGTCGGCGCCTCAACGTGGGCATCCGGCAGCCAAGTGTGCACAGGGAACATCGGCACTTTCACCGCAAACGACAGGAAGAACGCCACAAACAAAAGCTGTTGCACGCCCAGCGGAATCTGTTTGATGTTTTGGAAATCCTCAATCGAAAAGCCGCCGACTTGGTAAGACAGGTACACAATCGCCACCAGCATCAGCAACGAACCCATCAGCGTATAGAGGAACAGCTTCACCGACGCATACACGCGGCGCGGACCACCCCACACGCCGATAATCAGGTACAGCGGAATCAGCATCCCCTCGAAGAACACATAAAACAGCAGGGCATCCCGCGCCGCAAACGCGCCGTTAATCAGGCCCGACATGATTAAAAACGCCGCCATATACTGCGCCGGACGCTTCTGAATCACTTCCCAACCCGCCAGCACCACCATCAGCGTGATAAACGCGTTCAGGATGACAAACAGCACCGAAATACCGTCCACCCCCAGCGAGTAGTTGATTCGCAAAAGCGGAATCCACTCGTGGAACTCGGTAAACTGATAGCCGCCGCTCAAACGGTCGAAACCCGTAAACAAAGGCAGCGTTACCAAGAAACCGGCAAGCGCACCGATTAAAGCGAGCACGCGGGCAAGCGGCGCACGGCTGTCCGGCCCCGTCGCCAAAACCAGCACGCCCGCAGCGATGGGTATCCATATTGCCAAGCTGAGTAGGTAGTTGGAAAACATAGTGGTTAACCTGTGGTTAAAATAAAAATATAGTTGTGTGGGTTGGTTTTTCAGACGACGTTTCAGGAGGTCGTCTGAAAAAGGTTTGTTCAGGCTTCTGCTATTTGTCTCAAGCTAATTCTGCCGGATCTTCCAGCCGTAGTCGGATTCTCGAATCCGACACGCTGTACTATTTTCTTTTTCATGTCGGATACAAGTATCCGACCTACAACTTGAATGGTTTTCTTTTTCAGACGAGCTCAAACGCTGCCTTCTTTCTCGATCACCAAAATCCGCGCTTCGCCGCACGGATGGGCGACATGTTCCGTGCCGATTCCTGCGTAGAAGATGTCGCCGCTTGTCAACCGAACGATGTGTTCTTCGCCGTTTTCCCGGTAGTGCATATCGACTTCGCCGTCCATCACGGCAAACACTTCCTCGCCGTCGTTGATGTGCCATTTGTAGGGCTGGTCCGTCCAGTGCAGGCGCACGGTGGTGCCGTTCATCTTGGCGATGTTGAGTGCGCCCCATGCGCGGGAAGCGGTAAATTCGGCGGAGCGGATGGTTTGTGTGTCGGGCATTTTCGCGTCTCTTTGATTCTGTATTTAGATAAACCTATCAATACAACTGTTTATTAAATCCCGTCATTCCCGCGCAGGCGGGAATCCAGAACGTAGATTTGAAGCCTTTTTCCTTGACAGGTTTATGCGCCGATAGGTCTGGATTCCCGCCTGCGCGGGAATGACGGCAATCGGCAAACTCAGTATCTATCCAAGTAAATCAATTATGACCGAAATGTTGACTACGCCCCGTCGGTACGGTTGGTTTCCATCTCCAGTTTAATGAACGCATCAATCATACTGCGCCAAACTGCTTCGGCAACTTCGGGCGACAAACCGGCCTTTTCGGCATAGGCACGGCGCGAGGCAATCACTTGCGCTACCCGTTCGGGCGCGGAAACCGCCTGCATATCGTTTTTAGGTTTCAGACGGCCTGCCTGCCGTACCAGCTTCTGCCGGCGGGCGAGTAATTCTATTAATTCCTTGTCCAAACCGTCGATGGCTTCACGGACTTCGTTTAGGGTTTGCGGTAATTTGTCTTCAACCATTGTTTCTCATGTTTCCTTTTTCAGACGACCTAAACGTCGTCTGAAAATCTCATCTTTACCTGAGCAATCCCGATATGCCGTACTATTTTTCTTTTTCATGTCGGATACAAGTATCCGACCTACAACTTGAATGGTTCTTTTTCAGACGACCTCTACACCGACTACAGACAGGTCGTCTGAAACCCCGCCTTTATCTGAACAATCCCCAGAAAGTCATGCCGAGCAATACCAATACGCCGAACACCATAGCGGCGGCGTAGGTGTAGATAAAGCCGGTTTGGACTTTGCGTATCTGAGCGGCAATCGCGCCGACCAGTTTGGCGGAGCCGTTGACGATGCCGTTGTCGATAATGGCGGTATCGCCGACTTTCCAGAAGAAGTTGCCCAATGCGCGCGTGCCTTTGGCGAAGACGTTGAAATACAAGGCGTCGAGGTAGTATTTGTTTTCAAACAAAACGTAAACCGGACGGAACGCCTGCGCGATTTTGGTGGGCAGGTGCGGCAGTTTGACGTACAAAAGCCATGCACTCAATACGCCTGTGATAGCGAGATAGAGGACGGGCGAATGCAGGCTGTGCGACACCATCGCCAATGCGCCGTGGAACTCTTCTTTCATGATGTGCATGGTCGGATGCGCGTCGGCATTAACAAAAATCACGTCCTTGAAGAAATCGCCGTAGAGCATGGGTTCGATGGCGATGTAGCCGATGATGACGGACGGAATGGCAAGCAGAATCAGCGGCAGGGTAACGACCAGCGGGCTTTCGTGCGGATTGTCGTTTTTGCCCAAGCCGTGATGTTCTTCACCATGGCCGTCTGAATGGTGTTCGGGCAGGCTGCGCCATTTTTCTTCGCCGTGGAACACCATAAAGTATTGGCGGAACGCGTAAAACGCGGTAACGAACACGCTGGCGAGGACGGCGAAATAGGCAAAGCCGCTGCCCGGCAGGGTACTGTATTTCGCCGCTTCGATAATCGAATCTTTGGAGTAGAAGCCGGAGAAGAACGGCGTACCAATCAGCGACAAGTTACCGATCAGCATGGTCAGCCAAGTGATCGGCATGTATTTTTTCAGATTGCCCATGTGGCGCATGTCTTGGTCGTGGTGCATACCGATAATGGCGCTACCCGCCGCCAAGAACAGCAAGGCTTTAAAGAAGGCGTGGGTCATGACGTGGAACATCGCCACAGAATAGGCAGACGCGCCCAGAGCCACGGTCATGTAGCCCAATTGCGACAGGGTGGAATACGCAACCACACGTTTGATGTCATTTTGAATCACGCCCAAGAAGCCCATAAACAGGGCGGTAATCGCGCCGATCACCATAATGACCGACAGCGCGGTGCTGCTCATTTCGTAAATTGGCGACATGCGCGATACCATGAACAGCCCCGCCGTAACCATCGTCGCGGCGTGAATCAATGCGGAAATCGGAGTCGGGCCTTCCATTGAATCGGGCAGCCAGACATGCAGCGGGAACTGAGCCGATTTACCCATCGCGCCCACAAACAAGAGCAAACAGGTTACGGTAATCAACGACCATTCCACACCGGGGAAAAGCTGGATGGTGGCATTTTGTACGTTGGGCAGATAGGCGAATACGTCCTGATAGCGCAGGCTGCCGCCGAAATAGGCAAGTACCAAGCCGATACCGAGCAAAAAGCCGAAGTCGCCGACGCGGTTGATCAAAAAGGCTTTCAGGTTGGCGAAAATCGCGCTCGGACGTTTGAAATAGAAACCGATCAAGAGATACGACACCAAGCCCACCGCTTCCCAACCGAAGAAGAGTTGGACGAAGTTGTTGCTCATAATCAGCATCAACATGCTGAATGTAAACAAAGAAATATAGCTGAAGAAGCGTTGGTAGCCGACTTTTTCATCGTGCATATAGCCGATGGTGTAGATATGCACCATCAACGACACGCCCGTTACCACGACCATCATCATCGCCGTCATCGTATCGACCAAGAAGCCGACGGAAAAATCCAAACCGCCCATCGTCAGCCAAGTATAGACATTCTCGTCAAACTTGGCGCGGCTGCCGTCGATAAAGCCCCACAGCACATAAGCCGACAGCACGGCGGACACCGCCACGCCGAGTATCGTAACCGTATGCGCGCCGGCACGTCCGATTTTATTGCCGAACAAACCCGCAATCAGCGAGCCTGCCAAAGGCACGAGGGCAATGATGAGATATAAAGTCATGTCGTTCATTTTGGATGAACCTTTTTGATTTTAGGAGTTTTCTAAACTTCAGACTGCCCGAAAGGTTTTTTAGATTGGCTTGCCAATTCGACACTTTCAAGCTGCCTTCGTATCTTTATTAATGGGTTTTCAACCCATACTGCACGCTAAATACTCAAATCTGATAAAGCTGTCCTTCAAGACAACGGGCTTTAATTGATCATGTTATTTTTTCGTCGGGGTTAGCCCAACCTACCGCATCAGGTCGTCTGAAACGGTCTGAAATCGCTTTTCAGACGACCTTCAGCCTTTCTCATACCCTTCGTAATAATACGACTGCTCGATACCTTTAAAGATGATTTCACGGTTGTCCACATCGTCGGTCAGGTTGTTCTTTAACAGAAAGCGCAGTTCTAAATCGTTGACGGGGCTGCGTTCCATCGCCTGCAAATACAGGGTTTTGCTTACATTTTGCCAGTTTACGACTTTTTTCAGGTTTTTCTTCAGCACCAAGTCCAGCCAGATGCGGGTACTTCTGCCATTACCCTCCAAAAACGGATGAGCAATGTTCATTTCAACATATTTGGCGATGATTTCTTCAAAAGTCCGCTCGGGCATCTGCTCGATTTTAGCCAAAGCCTCTTTCAGATACATGGCGTTGGCAAAACGGAAACCGCCTTTGGAAATGTTGTCTTCCCTGATTTGACCCGCAAAATCATATAAGCCGCCGAACAGGTAACGGTGAATCTGTTGCAGGCCCGCGGTGGTACCGACTTCGATACTGTCGATGTCGCCGCTTTCAAACAGGCGGCAGGCATTGTGCAGGCTTTGTTCGTCTATGGACTTCATCGTTTTTCCTATCGGGTTTTCAGACGGCATCGGTATCTTGTCAGGCCTCAACCCAACCTACCTTTATTACCCTTTCAACTCGTCCAAATCGGCAACATTAATCGTTTGTCGGTTGCGGTACACCAGCACCATAATTGCCAGACCGATGGCGGATTCGGCAGCGGCGACGGTCAATACGAAGAATACGAAAATCTGTCCGGCGGTATCGCCCAGATGCTGCGAGAAGGCGATAAAGTTGAAGTTCACCGCCAAGAGCATCAGCTCGATCGACATCAGCAACACCAGCACGTTTTTGCGGTTCATAAAGATGCCCATCGCGCTGATACCGAACAGGAGCGCGCCCAATACCAGATAATGCGTCAAGGTAATCATGCTTTGTCCTCCCCTTTCGGCTTGAGGTCGTCTGAAACTTCGCTCTCTTCAACAAATTCGGTTTGCGGTTTCACGGCTTCCATTTTCACCAAGCGCATACGGCCTTGGTCGGCGCGCACTTTAACTTGGTCGGCAGGATCCATGCGTTTCGGATTGGTGGTTTTACGGTGAACCAGCGCAATCGCGGCCACCATACCCAACAGCAGCAATACCGCCGCCAACTCGAACGGCAGCAGATAATCGGTATAAATACGGCTGCCCAAATCGCGGATATTGTTGTAATCCGCAGGAATGTCTTTCATCAAGCCAAATGCGGCAAGGTCGGTTTTCGGGTTGACCAGAATCAGAATCAGGGCAACCGCCAACAGCGTACCGACAACACCAGCAACAGGCGCATGACGCCAGAAACCGGCGCGCATTTCCTCGATGTCGATATTCAGCATCATCACGACGAACAGGAACAACACCATCACGGCGCCGACATACACGACCACCAGCGTAACGCCCAAAAACTCTGCCTGCATCAGCATCCAAATCATCGCGCTCACGCAGAAGGTCAGCACCAAATGCAAAGCAGCATGGACAGGGTTTTTCGCGGTAACGGTACGCAGCGCGCCGTATAGGACGATGGCGGCAAGGATATAGAACAGAATCGCGGAAAAGGTCATTCGTCTGCTCCTTAACGGTACGGCGCGTCAGCGGCTTTGCGTTTGGCGATTTCGGCTTCGTATTTGTCGCCGATTGCCAATAGGATCGGCTTGGTCATGTGCAAGTCGCCTTTTTTCTCGCCGTGGTATTCAAAAATATGCGTTTCGACAATCGCATCGGTCGGACAGGCTTCTTCGCAGAAGCCGCAGAAGATGCACTTGGTCAGGTCGATGTCGTAACGCTTGGTGCGGCGAGTGCCGTCTTCGCGTTCTTCCGATTCGATGTTAATCGCCATTGCCGGACAAACTGCCTCGCACAATTTACACGCAATACAGCGCTCTTCGCCGTTCGGATAACGGCGTTGCGCGTGCAGGCCGCGGAAACGCACGGATTGCGGCGTTTTTTCTTCGGGGAAATAAATTGTGTCTTTGCGGGCAAAAAAGTTTTTGAGCGTTACACCCAAGCCTTTTACCAATTCGCCAAGCAGAAAGGTTTTTACTAAGTTAGCCATATTATGTTCCCTCAAAACAGGGATTTCGTTAGGTATTCAAAATCGCTTTGTTCAGACGGCCTCAAGATGCCGTCTGAAACTTATTTCCACAAGTTCAGCGGTGAAATCATCCACACGCCCAAAATCACGATGTAGGCGAAGCCGATCGGAATCAGCACTTTCCAGCCCAAACGCATGATTTGGTCGTAACGGTAGCGTGGGAAAGTTGCACGGATCCACAGGTACCAGTACAGCACCGCCGCCATTTTCACGAACATCCAGAATGCGGAAGGCGTGCCGATAAAGCCCCAGCTTTGCGGGAAGGGGGACAGCCAGCCGCCGAGGAACATCAGCGAGGTCAGCGCGGCAATCAGAATCATGAAAATGTATTCGGCAAGGAAGAACAGCGCGAACGCGAAGCCGGAATATTCGACGTGGTGTCCGGCAACGATTTCGGATTCTCCCTCCGCCACGTCAAACGGTGCGCGGTTGGTTTCGGCAACGGCGGAAATCAGATAGACGATGAAGATGGGGAAGAGCGGCAGCCAGTTCCACGAGAACACAGAACCGCCCGCAATACCTCTTGCCTGCGCGGCGACAATATCGGAGAAGTTCATGCTACCCGACACCATTACGACGCACACCAACGCGGCACTCATGGCGATTTCGTAGGAGATGCTTTGCGCGGAAGCACGCATTGCGCCCAAGAACGAATATTTGGAGTTGGAAGCCCAGCCCGCGATAATCACGCCGTAAACCGACAGCGAGGTAATCATCAGGATGTACAAAAGGCCGATATTGATATTGGTCAGTACCCATTCTTCGTTGAACGGAATCACCGCCCACGCCGCGAAAGACGGGGCGAGCGACATAATCGGGCCGATGTAGAACAGGGCTTTGTTTGACAGCTTCGGACGGGTTACCTCTTTAAACAAGAGTTTGAACACGTCGGCAAACGGCTGAATCAGACCCCACGGGCCGGTTACGTTCGGGCCGACGCGAAGCTGCATGAAGCCGATGACTTTACGTTCGAAATAAGTCAGGTAGGCGACGGTCAGAATCAGCGGAATCAGGATAATCACGATTTTGACGATGACGGATACCACCAAGCCCACGGTGATACCCAAATCGCCCAGACCGAGCGTTGCGGCAAAGAGGTTTTGGAACCATTCCTGCATAATCAAGCTCCCGCCAGTTCAATAGTGTCCATCAACGCACCCAGCGCGGCATTTTCGGTATGCAGCGGCAGATGCACCACGTTTTCAGGCAGTCCGGCATCGGCTTTGACCATCACGGACACGCCTGCGCCGTTTTGTTTGGCGACGGCGGTTTGTCCGTCTTGTAGGCCTAAGCGCGCCAAAGTGTTCGGATTCACGCGCGCGGCAGGCACGGCGGCATGGCTGGTCGCCTGCAACGGTGCGGAACGGCGCACGATGGCATCAGTGTGATAAATACCGACTCCGCCCACGCGCACGAGGCGGTTTGAGGTCGTCGGAAAATCTTTTTGAGTCGAAGCGGCGCGGTTGTTCAGTTTGGACGGCAGGCTTTCCGCGTCCAACGCGTCTTTCAGAATCGCGGCGGTATCGTGGTATTCAAAACCTTTCAGGTCAAACAGGTTGCCCAATACGCGCAACACTTTCCACAGCGGACGCGAATCGCCGAAGCCCTGAACGACACCGTGGAAGGATTGCAGACGGCCTTCCATATTGATGAAGCTGCCTGAGGTTTCGGTAAACGGCGCAATCGGCAGCAATACGTCGCACACGTCCAGCAGCGTTTCGCTGACAAACGGCGTAAACGCCATCACGCTTTTCGCCTGTTTCAACGCGGCTACGGCTTTTGCACCGTCCGCCGTATCGATTTCCGGCTCGACGTTGAGCAGCAAGACTGCCTGTTTCGGCGCGTTTGCCATTTCGGCAACGCTCTCGCCCGAGTTCACGCCCAATACGTCCGCACCGACGCTGTTGGCCGCTTGCGGCAGAATGCCCAGCACCGCGCCGGTTGCGTCCGCCAGCTCTTGCGCGGCGGCGTAAATCGCGGCGTAATCGGGATGGTTTTGCACTTCCGCGCCCAAAATCACCGCTGCTTTTTCAGTGTTTTTCAGACTCGCGGTAATCGCGTGTTCCGCATCGGCAGACAGGTTTTTCAGACGACCTGCCCACTCGTCGGGATGCACTGTTTCCTGAGCCAGAAGCGGCATCAACAATTCTTCCTTGCTGCTGGCCAATACGCTCAAAGCCATGCGCTCTTTAGCAGCGCGGCGCAGGCGGGCAGTCAGGAGCGGCTGTTCTTTGCGCAGGTTCGCGCCGACTACCAATACGGCATCGTTGTCAGCCAAAGATTCAATGCTTTGTCCCAACCATTGCGCACCATTAAGGCCGTCTGAAAGACGTTTGTCTTGTTGGCGCAGGCGGGTGGCGAAATTTTTAACGCCCAAGCCGTCGGCAAGTTTTTTCACCAAGTACAGCTCTTCAACCGTATTCATCGGGTTCGCCCAAATGCCGACTTGGTTTTGGTTGCCGTCTTTGGCGATACATTCAATCGCGCTGCGGACATATTCCAGTGCGGTTTTCCAATCTACGTCCATCCACTCGCCGCCCTGTTTGATTTTCGGGTTTTTCAGACGGCTTTCGTGATACAGGCCTTCGTAGGCGAAACGGTCGCGATCGGACAGCCAGCATTCGTTAATCGCTTCGTTTTCCAGCGGCAGCACGCGGCGGACGGTATGGTCTTTGGTCTGCACAATCAGGTTGCTGCCCAAAGCGTCATGGGCGGAAACGGATTTGCGGCGGTTCAGCTCCCAAGTACGCGCGTTGAAACGGAACGGTTTGCTGGTCAGCGCACCGACAGGGCACAAATCGATAACGTTGCCCGACAGCTCGGTTTCCACCGCTTTGCCGATAAAGGGCATGATTTCGGAGTGTTCGCCGCGATTCGCCATCGCAATTTCCTGCAAACCGGCGATTTCTTCGGTGAAACGTACGCAGCGGGTGCAGTGGATACAGCGGCTCATTTCCTCGGCGGAAACCAAAGGCCCCATGTCTTTGCCGACGACGGAACGTTTTTCTTCGGTGTAGCGGCTGGTGGTTTTGCCGTAGCCCACCGCCAAATCCTGCAGCTGGCACTCGCCGCCTTGGTCGCAGGTCGGACAGTCGAGCGGATGGTTGATGAGCAGGAACTCCATCACGCCTTCCTGCGCCTCGCGGGCTTTTGCCGAATGCGTACGCACAATCATGCCGTCCGTTACCGGCGTGGCGCAGGCGGGCAGCGGTTTGGGGGCCTTTTCCACATCCACCAGACACATACGGCAGTTGGCTGCGATGGAGAGCTTTTTGTGGTAACAGAAATGCGGAATATAAGTACCGAGCTTGTGCGCGGCCTCAATCACCGTCGCGCCCTGCTCCACAGATACCTGTTTGCCGTCGATTTCGATTTGTAACATGGTTCGTTCCTAGTTACGGGTATTTGATAAATAATCTTTTATGGAGGTCGTCTGAAAAATGGGTTTCAGACGGCCTTTAAAGTATAAGTTTATTGCTTGTTTATTTTTAGGAGGGGTTTCTTAATTTTGAAAAATCCAAATTCTAGTACAACCTATCCTCCCACCCTCTCCCGCCTGACGAGAAAAGAAACAGGTTTCTGTCAGAACATAAAGTAGCAGATGCTGCCGTCACGTCTTTCAATATCATGTTTTATGTTTACTTGAATCTCAGGAATAAACCCGAAACATTCAAATCTGCTACTGTCTGTCCTTCCCCCCGTCCGGCGGGGGAAGGCTAGGATGGGGGTGGCTTTGCAACATTGCGGCCGTCTTATTTCTCACCGCACATTTCGATAATCTTTTCCAGTACTGCTTCAGTTTGCTGCAAAACTTCATTATTCCAAAATCGCAACACCCGATAACCTTGAGCATTCAAAAACGCCGTCCGCCGCTCGTCATACTCAATCTGTTCCGAATGTTGTCCGCCGTCCAATTCAATAATCAAACGATGCTCCATACTGACAAAATCGACGATGTATCCGCCTATTGTCTGTTGGCGTCGGAATTTTATTCCGTTTAACCGTTTACCGCGCAAGTGATCCCACAATTTCTGCTCGGCCAAAGTCATATTCTGCTTCAGATTACGGACATTCTGTTTTAATGCCGTATTTCTTGTGCTGTACCGCATAGCCGAGTTGGCCTCAACCTTTTTCAGACGACCTATACGGAGGCCGTCTGAATCTTGCCCGTATAAAAATCTGTTTCAAAATATTCCAAGTACCACCCCCACCCTAACCCTCCCCCGCAAGCGGGAGAGGGAATTAATTTGCTGGTGAGAATCCCAAACACCACCGATATTCAGGTCGTCTGAAACCTCAACACCACTTATTCGGCTTCATCGGTCCGCCGTGTTCAATGTAATGCACAAACTCATCACGGAAATGCTTGGTAAAGCTGCGGACAGGGAAGACGGCGGCGTCGGCGAGGGCGCAGATGGTGCGGCCTGCCATTTGGTTGCCGACGGAATCCAGCAAATCCAAGTCTTCCATGCGGCCTTTGCCTTCTACGATGCGGTGGACGATTCGGTAGAGCCAGCCGGTACCTTCGCGGCAGGGGGTGCATTGGCCGCAGGATTCATCGTAGTAGAAGTAGCTTAATCGTTCGAGTGCTTTGACCATGCACACGTCTTCGTCCATCACGATAATCGCGCCGGAACCGAGCATGGAGCCGGCTTTGGAAATCGAGTCGTAATCCATATTGGTCTGCATCATGATGTCGGCAGGCAATACGGGCGCGGACGAACCGCCGGGGATAACGGCTTTGAGTTTTTTGCCGCCGCGCATACCGCCCGCCATTTTCAGGATTTCGGCAAACGGCGTGCCTAACGGCACTTCATAGTTGCCCGGACGCTCAACGTGGCCGGAGATGCAAAACAGTTTGGTTCCGCCGGCGTTCGGAATGCCTTTGTCGGCAAACGTCTGACCGCCGTCGCGGACGATAAACGGCACGGAAGCGAAGGTTTCGGTATTGTTGATGGTGGTCGGCTTGCCGTACAGGCCAAACGAGGCGGGGAACGGCGGTTTGAAGCGCGGCTGGCCTTTTTTGCCTTCCAGCGATTCGAGCAATGCGGTCTCTTCGCCGCAGATATATGCGCCGTAGCCGTGGTGGGCGAAGAGTTCGAATTCGAAGTCCGAACCTAAAATATTCTTACCCAAAAAACCTGCGGCGCGCGCTTGGTCGAGTGCAGCTTCAAAACGTTGATAACCTTCGAAAATTTCGCCGTGAATGTAGTTATAGCCCGCTTTCGCGCCCATCGCGTAACCGGCGATAATCATGCCTTCAATCAGGGCATGGGGGTTGAACATGATGATGTCGCGGTCTTTGAACGTACCCGGTTCGCCTTCGTCGGTGTTGCAGACGACGTATTTTTCGCCGGGGAAGGAACGGGGCATAAAGCTCCATTTCAAGCCGGTCGGAAAGCCCGCACCGCCGCGCCCGCGCAAGCCGGAGGTTTTGACTTCGTCAATCACGTCGGTTTGCGAGATGTTTTCGGACAGGATTCTACGCAGGGCGCTGTAACCGCCGCGTTTGACGTATTCGTCCAATGTCCAGCAATCGGGATTGGCGGTATCCACTTGGTCAAAAATCACGCCTGATTGGTAAATAGCCATTTTTGGTGTGCCTGTTCGTTTTCGTATCGGTTGCGGCCGCTGTTTCAGACGACCTGAAAACATATTTGTTGAGTCTAGATCCGACTTACTTTGCTATGAATTTATTTTATTTAGTAAAGATAGAACTTAAAACTTTTGAATCATCAATTAAATCTGTAATACCCTGATAATTTCCACGTTTTTGTACTTGTGTAGTAGTAACGTGATATTCTTGCCAACATTTAACAAGACAATCTCCCCAACTATCCATTCCACTTTTTTCTAAATAGTTAGCAAACCCGTCGGAAGGCTGACATTCCTGTGCACTAACAATTAGGGAGTTTAACAAAGGTAAATTTTGCTCTAAACAAAAATCACCAATTGCACCAGCATACAAACCAACTAATTTATGACTTAATCGGAATACACTTTCTAATTCGTGGTACATTACGACACGCTTGTTCTGTGCCACTAAAATTAAATAACGATACAAGCAATCAAATTTCTCTTTATCTAATTGCATAGCTTTCTTCCATTTATTCAAAATTAAATTTATTTTTCAAGTAAACCCGCGACCTACTCCAGTTCCGCAAGTTTCCTCTCAATCGCCTCTTCAGTCATAAAGCTGCACATGCTGTGGTTGTTGACCAGCATAACGGGGGCGTCGCCGCATGCGCCCATGCATTCGCCCTCGACTAGGGTGAATTTGCCGTCGGGCGTGGTTTCGCCGTAGCCGATACCGAGTTTTTTCTTCAGGTATTCGCCGGTATCCATGCCGCCGCGCAGGGCGCAGGGGAGATTGGTGCAGACGGTCAGTTTGTATTTGCCGACCGGCTCGAGGTCATACATATTGTAGAAAGTAGCAACTTCGTATGCCTGCGCCGGCGTGATGCCGATGTAGTCGGCAACAAAGGCGATGGTCTCGGGGGCGAGCCAGCCTTTTTCGGTTTGGGCAATGCGCAACGCGCCCATGATGGCGGAACGGCGTTGGTCGGCGGGATATTTCGCCAACTCGATGTCGATTTGTTTTAAGGATTCTGCGGATAACATTATCGGTCAACCTCCCCGAATACGATGTCCTGCGTACCGATAATGGCAACAACGTCGGCGAGCATGTGGCCTTTTGCCATTTCGTCCATGCCTTGCAGGTGGGCGAAGCCGGGTGCGCGGATTTTCAGGCGGTAGGGTTTGTTTGCGCCGTCTGAAATGATGTAAACGCCGAACTCGCCTTTCGGGTGTTCGACAGCGGTGTAGGTCTCGCCCTCGGGAACGTGCATACCCTCGGTAAAGAGTTTGAAATGGTGAATCAGGTCTTCCATGCCTGTTTTCATTTCGGTGCGCTTGGGCGGGGCAAATTTGTGGTTTGTGGTGATGACCGGGCCGGGATTGACGCGCAGCCAGTCGGCACATTGTTTGATGATGCGTACGGATTGGCGCATTTCTTCCATGCGGCAGAGGTAGCGGTCGTAGCAGTCACCGTTGACGCCGACGGGGATGTCGAAATCCATTTGGTCGTACACTTCATACGGCTGTTTCTTACGCACGTCCCATTCCACGCCCGAACCGCGCAGCATCACGCCGGTAAAGCCTTTTTGCATGGCGCGCTCGGGGGAGACGACACCGATGCCGACGGTACGCTGTTTCCAGATGCGGTTGTCGGTCAGGAGGGTTTCGAGTGTGTCGATGTTTTTGGGGAAGCGCTCGCAGAAGGCGTCGATGAAGTCGAGCATGGTGCCTTCGCGGGATTCGTTGAGCTGCTTCAATACTTTGGCGTTGCGGAATTTGCTGCTCTCGTATTTGGGCATGAAGTCGGGCAGATCGCGGTAAACGCCGCCGGGACGGAAGTAGGCGGCGTGCATACGCGCGCCGGAAACGGCTTCGTACAAGTCCATCAGCTCTTCGCGATCGCGGAAGGCGTAGAGGATGGCGGTCATCGCGCCGATGTCGAAGGCGTGCGAACCGATGCCCATCAGGTGATTGAGGATACGCGTTACTTCGGCGAACATGACGCGGATGTATTGGGCGCGGATAGGCACATCAATTCCGGCGAGTTTTTCTACCGCCAAGCAATACGCCTGCTCGTTGACCATCATGGAAACGTAGTCTAATCGGTCCATATAAGGCAGGGCTTGCAGGTAGGTTTTGGTTTCCGCCAGTTTTTCGGTGCCTCGGTGCAGGAGGCCGATATGCGGGTCGGCACGGACGATTTGTTCGCCGTCCAACTCCAAAATCATACGCAATACGCCGTGCGCCGCAGGGTGTTGCGGGCCGAAGTTGATGGTGTAGTTTCTTAATTTATTGGCCACCGTAGTTCTCCTCACGGACGATACGCGGCGTGATTTCGCGCGGCTCGATGGTAACAGGCTGGTAAATCACGCGTTTTTGTTCTTCGTCGTAACGCATCTCCACATAACCGGAAATCGGGAAGTCTTTGCGGAACGGATGTCCGACGAAGCCGTAATCGGTCAGGATGCGGCGCAGGTCGGGATGGTTGTTGAACATGATGCCGTACAAATCGAAGGCTTCACGCTCATACCAATCTGCGCTGTTATAAACGGGAACCACGGATTCGACCACGGGGAAATCGTCGTCTGAAACCCAGACGCGCACGCGGATGCGCTGATTGTTTTTAACGGAAAGAAGCTGGCTGACAACGGCGAAGCGTTTGCCCTGCCATGCTTCGTTTTTGTAAGTGCTGTAATCGACGCCGCACAAATCGACCAAAAGCTCGAAATGCAGTTCTTCATGGTCGCGCAACGTAGTCATCACTGAAACATAGTGCTCGGGCAGACACTCGACGGTAATCTCGCCCAAAGCGGAAATGACTTTGCTTGCCTGATTGCCCAAAACGCGGCTGACGGTTTCGTATAAGTTTTGAATGCTTGCCATATCGTTCCCTCCCCTACTCGTCCCGCGCGATGGTGGAAGTGCGCTTGATTTTTTGTTGGAGCTGCATCAGGCCGTAAATCAGGGCTTCCGCAGTCGGCGGGCAACCCGGCACATAAACGTCTACCGGCACGACACGGTCGGCCCCGCGCACGACGGAATAAGAATAATGATAGTAGCCGCCGCCGTTGGCACACGAACCCATGGACAATACCCAACGCGGCTCAGCGAGCTGGTCGTACACGCGACGCAGGGCGGGCGCCATTTTGTTGGTGAGCGTACCCGCCACAATCATCAGGTCGGCCTGACGGGGAGACGGACGGAAAATAATGCCGAAACGGTCAAGGTCGTAACGCGCCATACCCGCGTGCATCATTTCCACGGCGCAGCAGGCCAAGCCGAAAGTAACCGGCCACAGCGAACCGGTACGCATATAGTTCAGCACCGTATCCGCGCTGGTGGTGATGAAACCTTTTTTCAAAACGCCTTCTATTCCCATTCCAGCGCACCTTTTTTCCATTCGTAAACAAAGCCTACCGTCAGAACGACGATAAACACCAGCATAGACCAGAAGCCGTATGCGCCCAATTCTTTGAACACCACCGCCCACGGCAGCATAAACGCAACCTCCAAATCGAAGAGGATGAACAGGATGGCGACGAGATAATAACGCACGTCAAACTTCATCCTGGCGTTTTCAAAGGCTTCGAAACCACATTCGTAAGCCGCGTCTTTTTCGGCGTAGTGGCGTTTCGGACCTAAAATCGTGCCGAGCAGGATAAACAGCACGCCGGCCGCGAGGCCGACGAGGATGAATACGAGGACGGGAAAGTAACTGGCCAACATGGGTTTATGCCTAACTGGTTGACAGACAAATCTTAATATCCTGCTATTTTATCGAATTTCAAAATCCATTAAAAGGTAAATGTCGGCAAACCTGCAAAAAAATCTTAATAAATTCAATAAGTTTATGATAACGATTCTTATTTGTGTTTTATAACAACCCAACTTCATTCCTTTGCCCATATCAACGCCAATAAAATTGGACACAAAATGCATCACCCACCGCCAGCCCTAAACACAACAAACCCTTCCAATAAACCAGATTCGCTTTTCAGACGACCTTTTGTCCGTCTTTATCAACAAGAATCTGCTAAAATCGTCCGTTTCCCACTTCAACCTGACAGCAGTAATACATGAATATCTTTTACGAAGAGTCCGGCCAATTCAAAGTCGCCGCCATCGTCCAAAAAAACGACGCCACCTACCAAGTCGATACCCAACACGGCAAGCGCACCAAAGTGAAGGCGAACAACGTCTTTGCCGAGTTCGACGGCGATATGGCGGCGTTTTTGGAGAACGCGCAGGCGCAGGCGGCGGACATCGACACCGATTTATTGTGGGAAGTATGCGGCGAAGAAGAATTTTCCGCCGAAGCCATCGCCGAAGAATATTACGGTCATGCGCCGACCAAAACCGAGCTGGCGGCGACCTTGATTGCGCTGTACGCCGCGCCGATGTATTTCTACAAAAAAGCCAAAGGCGTGTTCAAAGCCGCACCCGAAGAAACTTTGAAACAAGCGCTTGCCGCCATCGAACGCAAAAAACAACAAGACGCGCAAATCGACGCTTGGGCGGAAGCCTTAAAACGCGGCGAGATGCCGTCCGAAATCGCAGCGGATTTGAAAACCATCCTGCACGCGCCCGATAAGCAGTCGCTAACCTACAAAGCCTTTACCAAAGCCGCCGACGCGCTGAAAACCTCCGCCTACGAATTGGCAAAAAAAACGGGTGGCATTACGTCCATCCCCCAATATCTGCAAGACGGGTTTGAAATCAAATACTTCCCCAAAGGAACAGGTTTCCCCGACCTCCCCCTTCCTGAAATGCCCGACCTGCCCAAGGCCGACGTTACCGCTTTTTCCATTGACGACGAATCGACCACCGAAGTGGACGACGCTTTGAGCCTGACCGATTTGGGCAACGGTATGAAGCGCGTCGGCATCCACATCGCCGCGCCGTCGCTTGCCATTAAACCAGGCGACAAAATGGAAAAAAACATCATGGAACGCTTGAGCACGGTCTATTTCCCCGGCGGCAAAATCACCATGCTGCCTGAAAACTGGATTGCCGCGTTCAGCCTTGATGCGGGCGCGTACCGTCCTGCCGTCAGCATTTATTTCGATGTGGACGGCGAGTTCAACGTCGGCGAGCCGACCTGCAAAATTGAAGCTGTCAACATCGCCGAAAACCTGCGCATCCAAACCATCGAGCCGCATTTCAACGCCGAAACCGGCTTAGACGAAACCGGCGAAATGATGTTCGCCCATCATCAAGACCTGATTTGGTTCCACCAATTCGCCGTCGCCCTGCAAAAAGCGCGTGGCAAATACGAACCCGACCGCGCGCCGCAATACGATTACAGCATTGAATTAGATGAAGAAGGCAAAGTCTCCGTCGTCCGCCGAGAACGCGGTTCGCCCATCGACATGCTGGTCAGCGAAATGATGATACTCGCCAACAGCACTTGGGCGCAGATGCTCCATGACAACGACCTGCCCGGCCTCTTCCGCGTCCAACCCGCCGGAAAAGTGCGCATGAGCACCAAATCCGAGCCGCACATTGGCATGGGCGTGCAGCATTACGGCTGGTTCACCTCGCCGCTGCGCCGCGCCGCCGACTACATCAACCAAAAACAACTCCTCAGCCTGATAGACGACACCGCCGAGCCGCTCTTCCAACAAAGCGATGCCGAACTCTTCGCCGCCTTGCGCGATTTCGACACCGCCTACGCTGCCTACGCCGATTTCCAACGGCAGATGGAAGCCTACTGGAGCCTCGTGTACCTGCAACAACAAGGCACAAACGAGCTGACTGCGACCATCCTCAAAGAAGACCTCGTCCGCATCGAAGGCCTGCCGCTGGTAACCCGCACCACCGGCATCCCGTTCGACGCGCTGCCCAAATCGCAAGTCCTGCTCAAAATCACCGAGCTTGATCCCGAAAAGCAGTTTATCGCGCTGAATTATGTGAAAGCCGTTGCCCCTGCAGTTGCGTAAGTTTGCCGTTATGAAAAAAGGTCGTCTGAAAACCTTGGATATAGGTTTTCAGACGACCTTTTGAACGTTTCAACACCCGCTAATGTGCTTCCACCCGTTTGAAATCTCTCGGTCGGAAGCCCAGCGCAGCCAGCGACACGAAATACAAACCGCCGCCTATCGCAACCAAGATGCACAACTGCCCTGCCTTACGCAAACCGCCGACATGCACCCACTCAAACGGCAGGTAAGTCTGCGCAGCCCACAGCCCACCGCCCATCACGACAAGCGACAGCAGCATTTTACTTAGGAAACTCCTCCACCCTTTACCGGGTTGGTAAATACCGTGTTTACACAAAAGGAAGAACAACAATCCCGCATTGATACACGCGCCCAAACCGATGGCAAGCGAAAGCCCGACATGTTTCAGAGGGCCAACAAAGGCGAAGTTCATCAACTGCGTGCAGACGAGCGTAAAGATGGCGATTTTGACGGGCGTTTTGATGTTTTGCCGTGCATAGAAACCGGGTGCCAACACTTTAATCATGATTAAGCCGATTAAGCCGAAAGAGTAGGCAATCAGCGCATGTTGCGTCATCTGCGCGTCAAACAGCGTAAATTCGCGGTACATAAACAGCGTCGCCACCAGCGGGAACGACAATACCGCTAACCCGACCGCCGCCGGCAGGGTCAGCAGCATACACAGGCGCAAACCCCAGTCGAGCAGTTCGGAAAACTGCTCTGTATTCTGATTGGCTGCATGCTTGGACAAAGTCGGCAGCAAAATCGTACCGAGCGCTGCACCCAAAACACCGCTGGGCAGCTCCATCAGGCGGTCGGCGTAATACATCCACGAAACGCTGCCCGATTGCAGATAAGAAGCGAAAATCGTGTTGATCACCAAAGAAATCTGCGCCACGCTCACGCCCAAAATCGCAGGCGCCATCTGTTTCATCACGCGGTTGACCGCCCTATCTTGAAAATTCAGCTTAGGCAGTTTCAAAAAACCTAGTTTCGCCAGCCAAGGCAGTTGGAAGCCGAGCTGCAAAATCCCGCCGACAAAAACTGCCCAAGCCAGCGCGGTAACGGGCGGATCAAAATACGGTATGAAATACAGCGAAAAGACGATAAAAGAAATATTCAAAAACGTCGGCGTAAACGCGGGAATGCTGAACTTATGATAAGAATTCAGTATCGAACCAACAAAAGAAGACAATGAAATCAATAAGATATAAGGAAACGTAATCCGCAGCAAATTGATAGAAAGCTGGAATTTGTCCGCATCCTCGGCAAAGCCGGGCGCAGAGGCCCAAATGATCCAAGGCGCGGCAAGAATACCCAGCGCGGTAACGATCACCAGGACAAACGACAGCATCCCCGCCACATGGCGAATAAACGCCTCCGTCGCTTCTTTTGACCGCGTTTCCTTATATTCCGCCAAAATCGGCACGAAAGCCTGGGCAAACGCCCCTTCCGCAAATACGCGGCGCAACAGGTTGGGCAGTTTGAACGCCACAAAAAAGGCGTCGGTTGCCATACCTGCACCAAACGCTCGGGCAATTACCGTATCGCGCAAAAATCCAAGTATGCGCGACACCATCGTCAAACTGCCGACCTTGGCCAAAGCCCCTAACAAATTCATCCGTTTTATTCCTTCAAAAGTCCAGACGTCGTCTGAAAGCGCGTATTGTACGACAGAATATACAAATCTAGGCAAATCGGTATCCCAACAGGCAAACATATAGCGGATGAACACCCCCTGCTTCGTTGCCTGTTCCTTATGTTGCCCTACCATCAAAAAGGTCGTCTGAAAACCTATTTTCGGGTTTTCAGACGACCTGTTGCTTTATCAAATCACTTCAATTATTGCCCGATGGGAATCAGCAGTGAACCAGCGTGCCTTCATCTTCGCCGGTAATGACGCGTTTGAGCGAGCCTTGTTTGGCGATGCCGAAGACGACGATGTTGAGTTTGCGTTCGCGGCAAAGGGCGAAGGCGGTCGCGTCCATGACTTTGAGGTTTTTGTTCAAGGCTTCGTCAAAGGTGATGGTTTCGTAGCGTGTGGCGGACGGGTCTTTTTTCGGGTCTGCGGTATAAACGCCGTCCACATTGGTGGCTTTGAGCATGACGTCGCAGTTCATTTCGGCTCCACGCAGGGCGGCGGCGGTGTCGGTGGTGAAGAACGGGTTGCCCGTACCGGCGGCGAAGATGACGACTTTACCTTCTTCAAGGTATTGGATGGCTTTGGGGCGGGCGTAGGTTTCGGCGATTTGCTGCATGGAAAGTGCGGATTGTACGCGCGCTTTGATGCCGAGGGTTTCGAAAGCATCTTTGAGGGCGAGCGCATTCATGACGGTCGCCATCATGCCCATGTAGTCGGCGGTGGCGCGGTCCATACTGCCTGCTTGGGCGGATACGCCGCGGAAGATGTTGCCGCCGCCGACAACGATGCCGACTTGTACGCCCATTTTGACGATTTCGGCGATTTCACCGACGGTTTGGACGATGGTGTCGTGGTTGATGCCGAAAGGGTCGGAACCCATCAGGGATTCGCCGGAGAGTTTCAGTAATACGCGTTTGTATTTGATTTGCTGTGTCATGGGATACCTTGCTTTCTTTGGGTGGATAGCGCCGAGTGAGCAGGGCGAACTGACTATTCGATAACGGTGGTATTTTGCTCCGTAAACGGCATATTCTGTGTTAAAAATACTCGCAAGATGTCCAATCTTGTTGCGCTTTTTGCCTTGAATCTGCCGTTTTCTGTACCAAAAACTGACTCGTTCCAAACGATCAGTTCACTCTGTGGCGCTGCTTCAATTCGGGGAAAGGGCGTTTGATTTTTCAGACGACCTTTCGGGATGTTTGGCTGACAGGGTAACGCGTTTTCCGTGGGTGTATGGGTTTGGATAAATTATTATGTGTTGATTATGATGAAATATTTTCTGTTCGACAGTATTTTAAACAGTGTAACTCTCAAAAAAAAGCACCCTGATTCGTTTGGAATCCAGGTGCTTTCTTTTTCATCTCTGCCTTACACTTTAGCAGCAGCGGCAACTTCGGCTGCGTAGTCGACAACGGCTTTTTCGATGCCGTCGCCTACTTTGTAGCGGACGAAGCTGATGATTTCAGTGCCGTTTTCTTTAGCGAATTGGGCAACGGTTTGGTCAGGGTTCATCACGAATGCTTGGCCGTTCAGGGTGATTTCGGCCAAGAATTTGCGGATACGGCCTTCAACCATTTTAGCGGCGATGTCGGCAGGTTTGCCGGAAGCGATGGCTTGCTCGGTGTAGATGTGGCGTTCTTTTTCGATGGTTTCGGCATCTACTTCGGCTTCGGTTACGCATTGCGGTTTGGCGGCAACGATGTGCATACCGATTTTACGTGCTACGTCTTCAGAGCCTTTGAACTCAACCAATACGCCTTCGGTAGCCAATGCGCCGTGGATGTAGGCAACCAGTTGGTTGGCGGTGTCGATCACTTGGAAGCGGCGGACAGACATGTTCTCGCCCAATTTGGCGATGATGGCTTTGCGTTCTGCTTCAACCAGTTCGCTCAGTTCTTCAACGGTAGCCGGTTTTTTCTCGGCAGCGGTTTTCGCAACGAAGTTAGCGAATTCTACGAAGCCTGCGTCTTTGGCAACGAAGTCGGTTTCGCAGTTTACTTCAACCAATGCGCCGACATTGCCGTTGATGGCGTAAGCCAATACGCCTTCGGCAGCGGTACGGCCAGCCAGTTTGCCGGCTTTCGCGCCGGATTTGATGCGCAGGATTTCTTCGGCTTTTTCGAAGTTGCCTTCGGCTTCAACCAAGGCTTTTTTGCATTCCATCATGCCCAGGCCGGTAGCGGCGCGCAGGTCGGCAACCATTTTTGCAGTAATTTCTGCCATTTTGAATCTCCTAGATTTTGGGGAAACACGGGGTATCCGTGTTTGGGAATGGGGTCGTCTGAAAAGGTTTTTCAGAACGGGATTTGAGAAAAGGGGCATAACGCCCCTCTTCGGTTTGCCGGATTACTCGGCAGCAGCTTCTTGGGCAGCGGCTACGGTTTCTTGCAGCGCTTGGTTTTTGCCTTCCAAAACTGCGTCGGCGATGCCGCGGCAGTACAGGCGGATGGCTTTGGCGGAGTCGTCGTTACCGGGGATGACGTATTTCACGCCGTCAGGGCTGTTGTTGGTATCGACTACGGCGATAACGGGGATGCCCAGTTTTTCAGCCTCGACCAGAGTACCTTTTTGGTAGCCGGTGTCGATAACGAAAATCGCGTCAGGCAGGCCTTTCATGTTTTTGATACCGCCCAAAGAACGTTCCAGTTTTTCAACGTCGCGTTGCATTTCCAGAATTTCTTTTTTGTTGAAACCGCCTTCGGCAGCGTTTTCCAAAGCAGCGGTTTTTTCTTCCAGGCGTTTGATGGATTGCTTAACGGTTTTGTAGTTGGTCAGCATGCCGCCCAACCAACGGTGATCGACGAAAGGCATACCGGCGCGGGTAGCTTCTTCGCGGATGATTTCACGCGCTTGACGTTTGGTGCCAACGAACAGCACGGTGCCTTTGTTGGCAACCAGACGGCGTACGGCTTCTTGCGCTTCTTGGAACATCGGCAGGGTTTTTTCCAGGTTGACGATGTGGATTTTATTGCGTGCACCGAAAATGTATTGTGCCATTTTCGGGTTCCAGAAACGGGTTTGGTGGCCGAAGTGAACGCCGGCTTCAATCATCTGACGCATAGTAATTTGAGACATTTTATTTCCTTGAAAGGGTTAAGAGCACACATTCAATCGCATAGAACTTGATAGGCTGCGCCTATTGTCAAGCACCCTTCGGCGAAAGTGGGCATAAGTTTTAAAAAATTGTGTGTTTCCGAAATGGAAAACTGACGGATTATAGCGGATAAGGGGTCGTCTGAAAAGGGATTTTATGCACTGCCGTCCTGTTTGCCGCCTTCTTGTCCGGCTGCGCGGCGGCTTTGTTCGAATGCTTCTTTTTCCTGCTGCTTCATCAGGCGGTTGCGGCGGCGGATGGTAACGGTGAAAACGGTAAACGCGACGGGCAGGACTACCCAAAAAACCAAATAAATCAAAGCGCGCGCGATGCTGGGCTGGGCGGCGGAATACATGACGGCGACGAAGAGGTAGCCGATAAGGACGATATGCCACATGGCGGAATCCTGTTTTGATGTTAACGGAGCGTTTATAATCGCCGTATTCTACAACAACACTCAAAAGGTCGTCTGAAATGAGGAATGAGGAAAAACACGCCCTGCGCCGAGAATTGCGCCGCGCCCGCGCGCAGATGGGTCATCAAGGGCGGCTGGCGGCGGGGCAAACGGTTAACCGCCTGCTCAAACGTTATATCAAGAAGGGGCAGAAGATCGGCGTGTATTGGCCGATGGGCAGCGAGCTGCGGCTGGACGGCTTTGTCCGCGCGGCACAAAAACGCGGCGCCAAACTCTATCTGCCTTATATCGAACCGCATTCGCGGCGAATGTGGTTCACGCCCTATCCTGCCGACGGGGCAAAACAAGAACGCAAACGCGGCAGGGCGAAGCTGCATGTACCGCAGTTTTCGGGACGCAAAATCCGCGTACACGGTTTATCGATATTGCTTGTCCCGATTGTCGGCATGGACCGCGAAGGCTACCGCTTAGGGCAGGCTGGCGGCTATTACGATGCGACGCTTGCGGCGATGAAATACCGTTTACAGGCAAAAACCATAGGTGTAGGCTTCGCTTGCCAACTGGTTGACACGCTGCCGCGCGAACCGCACGACCTGCCGCTGGACGGGTTTGTATCGGAATCGGGCGTGCTGGTGTTCAAACATCATTAATCAATAGCTTTCAGACGACCTCAAAGATGTCGCCCGTTAAGACACTATACAAAGGTCGTCTGAAAACTCAAATCTTCAAATACAAAGGAAACCCCATGGCTGATTTTTCATCTGTTCCCGTTTTGTCCTTCGACCGCGTCCGTCTCGAGCCTTTGACGGCGGCACACGAAGCCGGTTTGCGCAAAGCAGTTTGCGACGGCGAAGTTTGGAAGCTGAACGTAACCACCGCGCCCGAACCCGACCAAGTGGCGGACTATATCCGCACCGCCACGCAAACCCGCCTCGCCTTTGCCGTCATCAACGAAGACACGGGCAAAATCGTCGGCTCGACTTCGCTTTACCACATCGACCCCGCTATCCCCCGCCTCTACATCGGTTTCACATGGTACGCCCTGTCGGCACGGCGCACGCGCATCAATACCGCCTGCAAAATCATGTTGCTCGACTACGTCTTTGACAATTTAAACTGCCGCTGCGCCTGCTGGCAGACCGACAACCTCAACACCGCCTCCCAACGCGCCATCGAACGCTTGGGCGCACACCAAGACGGCATCTTGCGCTGCCACAAATTGCGGAAAGACGGCAGCGTGCGCGATACGGTGGAATACAGCCTATTGCGCGAAGAATGGCCGCAGGCAAGGGCAAAACTGCTCAAAAAAGCGGCAGCTTATGACGCGTCCTGAAAAAACGTTTCCTTCTTCATTTTTTCATCAAAACACGTCCATCTTGCTGACAATCTGAAGTCTTTAAGAAGTGAATGAAATTAGGTTCAACCCCGCCAAACACCTGATAAATAAAGGTCGTCTGAATGTTTCAGACGACCTTTTCAAACTGCGTTTATGTAAATCCAAACAGAAAATCTTTGCAATTCTCAGAAAAATCCACTAAATTCTCAATAACATATTATGAACGGTTTAACATCGGTTCAAAACGTAAAACCCGCGCGCAATCTTCCACGCCAAAAACACCGCGCCAGCAGGTTTTACCGCCGAAACAGGCGTTCGTAATACAACGGATAATCATAAAGGCAGGATATGCCTGTTTCTAGGAGTACAACCATGGCTGAAGCAACAGATGTTGTCTTGGTGGGTGGAGGCATTATGAGCGCGACTTTGGGCGTTTTGCTCAAAGAACTCGAACCGTCTTGGGAAATCACCCTTATCGAACGCTTGGAAGACGTAGCGTTGGAATCGTCAAACGCTTGGAACAACGCCGGCACAGGGCATTCCGCATTATGCGAGCTCAATTACGCCCCGCTCGGCGCAGACGGCACCATCGACCCGACCCGCGCCCTCAATATTGCCGAACAATTCCACATCAGCCGCCAGTTCTGGTCATCGCTTGTAGAAGAAGGCAAAATCACCGACAACTCCTTCATCCATACCGTCCCGCATATGTCGCTGGTCATGAACACCGACCATTGCAACTACCTGCAAAAACGTTTCGACGCCTTCAAATCCCAAAAACTCTTCGAACGGATGGAATTCTCCACCGACCGCGCCAAAATCGCCGAATGGGCGCCGCTGGTCATCAACGGCCGTAAAGAAGGCCAACCCGTCGCCGCCAACTACTCCGCCGAAGGCACAGACGTCGATTTCGGCAGTCTGACCCGCCAAATGGTGCAATACCTGCGCGAAAAAGGCGTCAAAACCGAGTTCAACCGCCACGTCGACGACATCAAACGCGAATCCGACGGCGCATGGGTGCTCAAAACCAGCGACACCCGCAACCCTGACGGACAGCTCACCCTCCGCACCCGCTTCCTCTTCCTCGGCGCAGGCGGCGGCGCACTGACCCTGCTGCAAAAATCCGGCATCCCCGAAGGCAAAGGCTACGGCGGCTTCCCCGTTTCCGGACTGTTCTTCCGCAACAGCAACCCCGAAACCGCTGCGCAACACAACGCCAAAGTGTACGGTCAAGCCTCCGTCGGCGCGCCGCCCATGTCCGTCCCGCACCTCGACACCCGCAACGTGGACGGCAAACGCCACCTCATGTTCGGCCCTTACGCAGGCTTCCGCTCCAACTTCCTCAAACAAGGCTCGCTCATGGATTTGCCCCTGTCCATCCACTTGGACAACCTCTACCCCATGCTGCGCGCGGGTTGGGCAAATATGCCCCTGACCAAATACCTCTTGGGCGAATTGCGCAAAACCAAAGAAGAACGCTTCGCCTCCCTGCTGGAATACTACCCCGAAGCAAACCCTGACGACTGGGAACTCATCACCGCAGGACAACGCGTTCAAATCATCAAAAAAGACTCCGAAAAAGGCGGCGTCCTCCAATTCGGCACCGAAATCGTCGCCCACGCCGACGGCTCGCTCGCCGCACTCTTGGGCGCATCCCCCGGCGCATCAACCGCCGTACCTTTGATGATCAAGCTCATCCACCAATGCTTCCCAAGCCGCATTTCCTCATGGGAAGGTCGTCTGAAAGAACTTGTTCCCGGCTTCGGCATCAAGCTCAACGACAACCCGCAGCTTGCCGAAGAAATCATCAGCCACAACGCCAAAGTCTTGGGTATCCATTACGCTTGAGGCAGATAAATTGCAAGGCGGGCGTTCTTGCCCGCCTTTTTTCAAACCATTAAAGTATTACCATATAGTGGATTAACTCTAAATCAGGACAAGGCGACGAAGCCGCAGACAGTACAGATAGTACGTTCAGCACCTTAGAGAATCGTTCTCTTTGAGCTAAGGCGAGGCAACGCGCCGTACTGGTTTAAAGTTAATCCACTATAAAACATCAGGTCGTCTGAACATTCAGACGACCTGAATCCATTGGAGACAAGCAAACATGTTTACCGTACAGCGCATTTACGCATACCGGCCCGACCCCGAACAAACCGCAGTCTTTATCGACCGCCTCTATCCACGCGGCATCCGCAAAGAGGTCTTTGCTACGGCGCTCTGGCTCAAAGACATCACCCCCAGTGCAAACCTGCGCCGCTGGTATCATGAGAATCCGGCTGAACATTTTGACGGTTTCGTCAGCCGTTACCATGAGGAGCTGCACGGCGATACCGAGCAAGCTGCCATTAGGCGGCTCTTGGAGTTGGAACGGCAACACGGCAGCGTTTTACTGCTGACTGCCGTCAAAGACCCGCATCATTCCCATGTTTCTGCCTTAGAGCAGTTTTTGGGGACGTCGTTTGAATATCGCGATTAACAAAAACAGCAAGACCTGCGTCATTTGGGGTTGATGCAAAAAGGTCGTCTGAAATCCAGTCTAGGTTTCAGACGACCTTTGTTTTTTAAATTAAGAAGGATAAGGGTGTGCCACCAATTTCCCGTCGATGTATTCGCCGATATAGACTTTCGAGGCATCAAGATGGAGGCGGTCAAGTTCCTGCTTCAGCCACTCGTCGTCGCGCTTGATGATTTCTAAGATGTCATGGTCGATTTGCCCGTCGGTAATCAGGGGGTAACGCAGGCTTTCGTCGCCGTACTGAATGACGGCGAGCTGGCCGTTTTGCTCCATGACGGCGCGTTTGACGGCAGAGATTTCGTAGATGCCGGCGGCACGGAGCTTAAACATCAGGTCATGTGCGCTGATGCCGTTTTTCATACATTCTTCGGTTTGGATTTCGCCGTTGACGATGACCCAGACGGATTTGCCGTCAATCACGGATTTGACCCAGTGGTTGTGGTTTTTGATGAATTTCAGACTCAAGACCAACAGCGTCCACAAAATCAGCACGAGGAAAAACTGTAAAAGCCCGACGCTGTCGCTGTAAATCACGCCGCCGATGATGCCGCCGAGAACATAGTTTTGCACTTGATCCATGGCGGAGGTGGGGGCGAGGTTGCCTTTACCTAAAAGGTTGATTTGCAAAACCAAACCTAAAATTCCCATAAGGAGTTTGAGGGCAAGGAGGGAGTATGCTTCCATGAGTGTGTCCTGTTATTCTTTGTCGATAAGTTCGATGTTGTTGTTGACCAGATTGATGGGGGTCAGGGTGTAGGCGGAGAAGTCTTGATTGAAATGGACTTCGTAGTATTGGTTTTTGATGCCGACGATCATGCCGTTGTATAGGTGCGTGCTGTTGACGCTGATGTCGCGCTTTTCCACTTTTTGGTTTTCAATCAAGGCATTGAGAAAACCGACCATGCGTGATGTATCCGCGGCGAAGTTTTGGCGTTCGCTGTATGAGAGGTATTGGATGCCGCTGATGAGGATGAGCAGCAGCAGGGCAATAATGCTCAGGTCGCGGTATTTGGTGTCCATGCGGTGGCGCAGGTTTTGCGATACGGCGAGCAGCAGGACGACGAGCGCGGCGAAAATGAGGACGTATTTCAAGTAGTCGTTGAAATACATATGGTTTTCAAGATAAAAGTGTGTGAAGAATTTCATGATTTCAAATGATTTGAGGAAATAGTGGGGTCGTCTGAAAACGGTTTTTCAGACGACCTATTATGGTTTGGATGCAGGTTTTATCCGGAGCCGCATCAGTTGATAAACCCGTCGTCTTTCATTTTCTTTTCGGAAAAATACTGACTGCACACCAGCAAGGCAGCGAGGATGATGACAAACAACCCCGCCATGGTCAGGGTAATTTTGAAGAATAATTCTGCCTCGATAAAAGAAAACCAAAGTTGCAGAATCAGCAGCAACACCCAGCCGACGAACAGCCCGAGACAGGCATAAACGCCTAGCTTAAACACGTTCCCGCTCCAAAATGACGACGTAGGCTTCACGTCTGAAAAATAAGAGCATACGGCGTTGGTCTTTTTCCATGGTTACGACACGCCAACCTTCTGGAGTTTGGCTGTTGAGGAACGCGCTGAATTTGACGGGGTTGACTTTGGCTGCGCCGAAAAACAGGCTGGACAGCAGGTTTTCTTGATAAATGACGACTTTGTATTCTTTCATGGGATTCCTTTTATAAGGGATCATCTTTTCAGACGACCCCTTAAGTTGCCAATGATGCAGGGTAACAAACCTTATTTCTTATTGCCCAACTGCGGCAATACCGAACCTTCGCCCAGCGACAACAAGCCGCTTTGCGAGTAGATGCCGAGTTTGGCGCGGGTGTCGGTGATGTCGAGGTTGCGCATGGTGAGCTGGCCGATGCGGTCGAGCGGGGTGAACGCGGCGTCTTCGACTTTTTCCATGCTCAGGCGTTCCGGTTGGTAGGTCAGGTTGGGCGATTCGGTGTTCAGAATCGAGTAGTCGTTGCCGCGGCGCAATTCGAGGGTGACTTCGCCGGTAATGGCTTTGGCGACCCAGCGTTGGGCGGTTTCGCGCAACATGAGGGCTTGGCTGTCGAACCAGCGTCCTTGGTAGAGCAAACGGCCGAGGCGCAGGCCGTTGATGCGGTATTGTTCGATGGTGTCCTCGTTGTGGATGCCGGTTACCAAGCGTTCGTAGGCGATGTGGAACAATGCCATGCCCGGAGCTTCGTAGATGCCGCGCGATTTGGCTTCGATGATGCGGTTTTCGATTTGGTCGCTCATGCCCAAACCGTGGCGGCCGCCGATGCGGTTGGCTTCGAGGAAGAGTTCGACGGGGTCGGCGTATTCTTTGCCGTTCAATGCGACCGGCACGCCTTCTTCAAAGCGCACGCTGACTTCTTCGGGTTTGACTTCGACGTTTTCGTCCCAGAAGGCAACGCCCATGATGGGTTTGACGATTTTGATGCCGCTGTTGAGAAATTCCAAATCTTTGGCTTCATGCGTCGCGCCGAGCATATTGGAATCGGTGGAATAGGCTTTCTCCACCGACATTTTGTAGTTGAAGCCGTTGGCAATCAGAAATTCGCTCATTTCGTGGCGGCCGCCGAGTTCGTCGATAAATTGTTGGTCGAGCCAGGGTTTGTAGATTTTCAGCGCGGGATTGGTCAAGAGGCCGTAGCGGTAGAAACGCTCGATGTCGTTGCCTTTGTAGGTACTGCCGTCGCCCCAAATGTTGACGTCGTCTTCCTTCATGGCGGAAACGAGCATAGTGCCGGTAACGGCGCGGCCCAGAGGCGTGGTGTTGAAATAGGCGATGCCGCCGGTGGAAACGTGGAACGCGCCGCATTGGATGGCGGCGATGCCCTCGTGTACCAACTGCGCGCGGCAGTCGATTAGGCGGGCGTTTTCCGCACCGTATTCCATCGCTTTTTTGGGAATGGCGTTGTAATCGTCTTCGTCGGGCTGGCCGAGGTTGGCAGTGTAAGCGTAGGGCAGCGCGCCTTTGAGTTTCATCCACAACAGCGCGGCAGAGGTATCAAGACCGCCGGAGAAGGCGATGCCGACTTTTTGACCGACGGGGAGGTGTTGCAGGATAGTATTGTTTTGGCTCATGAGGGAATCCTTTGGACTAAAAATAAATGGGCGCAACCGCCCCTTTTCGTAAAATTAGGTTTATTATCTAATAAATATTGCCGACAATCCAGCCGAGTAAACCAAATAGGTCGTCTGAAAACGGATTTCGGTTTTCAGACGACCTATGTCAATCTTGATTTAAAAAACAGCATTTTGCATACAGCTCCGACAAGGTCGCCGAGCCGATATCGCCGAAATCCTGCAAGCCTGTGCATTCGGCAATCCGATGGCGGATGTAATTTACGGACTCCGGGGGTAAAGCCGGTAGACGAGTAAACGACTGTACTGCGGTATATACCGTCAGCGGCGTATCGTACGGCTGCTTGGGGACGAGCGCAATCCGGTAGATATTAATGATTCTGCTTCGTTTCGTATCAGTAAATACCGCTACACCGCAAAAATCCTCTAAAGGCAGTGTTTGCGTGCCTTCGCGGCTGATTTTACAAATCCCTTCTTCTGAAAATACGATTTCGCGGCTGCGTTTATAAAAGTCACGCCACAGCGACCATGCGGTAAAGGCAAAGAGAGTTAAGCCTAGTGCAATGCGCCGTTCCATCAGTATCAAACCCAAGCCGAAGACGGCAAAGAAGACACTTTCCAAACGGTCAAGCAGGTTTTTCGGTTGTTTCAAACGATATTCGTGCATGATTTTCCTTTTGTTTAACCCTTTGGAAGCGTCCGGACATTTTCAGACGACCTCCGAGAAGAAAGATTATGAAAGACCGACAGCATTTGTTCAACCTCATCATCATCGGCGACGAAATCCTGCACGGCAGCCGCCAAGACAAGCATTTCGCCTTTTTCAAATCCCTGCTGGAATCACGCGGGCTGAAACTCAATCAGGTGCAATACCTGCCCGACGAACCCGATTTGCTGGTCAAACAACTGCGCCGAAGCTTTTCAGACGATCTGCCGACTTTCGTTACCGGCGGCATCGGCTCCACGCCCGACGACCATACCCGCCAAGCTGCCGCCGCCGCTTTGGATTTGCCTATCGTCCGCCATCCTGAAGCCGCCAAGTTCATCGAAGCCGTTACCCTTAAACGCGGCGAGCCGCTCGACGCCCCCGAACACGCCCAACGCCTGAAAATGGCGGACTTTCCCGCAGGCGCGGAGCTTGTGCCCAACCCGTTCAACAACATCGCCGGATTTTCCATCCGCGAACATTATTTCTTCCCCGGCTTCCCCGTGATGGCGCACCCGATGGCGGAATGGGTTTTGGATACTTATTACGCCGACCGTTTCAACCAAACCGAACGCGGCAGCCGCAGCGTGTATGTGTTCGGACAGCCCGAATCGCGTGTCGCGCCGATTATGGAATACGTCGAACGCACCTACCCGGGTGTGCGCTCTTACAGCCTGCCCAGCGTCGGCTGGCAAAATGCGGACGGAACGGCGGTCAAACCGCATATCGAGTTCGGCATCAAGGCGGAAGGCGAGGCGTGCCGCGATTTGGACAAAGCATGGGACGAAGTATTGCAGCGTTTGAAAGATGTGGGCGCGGAGTTGAAAGATACGCCTGCCTAAGCCATTTTGTTCTTATTTTGACAAAAAGGTCGTCTGAAAAACCTAAAACGGCTTTTCAGACGACCTCGATATCCTGATATCAACTTGCAGACTTTCCTATATTACCGTTCCTCTTGCGCGGCTTGATAATCTTTTTTGAGGCACTTTTTATCCCCTCGGAAATAATTTTTGATAGAAGTACGCTTTTTTGACCGTTATCATTTGGATTAAAAATCTTATTTACTTTTGCAATCGACTCGATTATATTACCGTTTAATGCAATTTATTACATTAACTAACACATACATTGTATAAATATACATTATTCGTCTATCAAAAATTCCGAATCGATTGATAACACTCTTTATCACTTTGTGTGCAATATATGACGGAATTTGACTTTATCAGACAATATTTGCAAAAACAGAAAAGCAGCGGTTTGATTTTGGGCATTGGCGACGACGCTGCGATTATCCGTCCAAGTCACGGATTTGATTTATGTTTTAGCGCGGACATGCTGTTAAAAGACAGACATTTTTTTTCTGACACCGCCCCGGAAGATTTGGCATGGAAAATGCTAGCTGTCAATATATCCGATATGGCCGCGATGGGCGCAACCCCGAAATGGGTGTTATTGAGTGCCGGATTGCCCGAATTGGACGAAAATTGGCTGAAACGTTTTTGTGACAGCTTTTTCAGTTTGGCACAGCGCTTCGGCATTACCCTGATCGGCGGCGATACGACCAAAGGCGATTTGGTATTCAACGTCACCATTATCGGCGAGCTTCCGCAAGGACAGGCCCTACGGCGCGATGCCGCGAAAGACGGCGACGATATTTGGGTATCGGGACAAATCGGATCAGCAGCAGCCGCTTTAAACTGCCGCCTGAACACACACACACTACCGCCCGATTTGTTCGACCGCTGCCATGACAGGCTGCTCCGTCCGGAGCCTAGAGTGGGATTGGGACAGGCGCTTCTGCCCATTGCCCATGCCGCTCAAGATATTTCGGACGGGCTGGCACAAGACCTCGGTCACATTTTGACCGCGTCATCGGTCGGAGCGGAAATTTCGGCAAATGCGCTGCCGGTTTTAGAAGAATTGAAAAACGTCTTACCGCACGAAAGCTGGCTCTCCTGCGCACTGGCAGGCGGCGATGATTACGAACTGGTTTTCACCGCCCCCGAATGCCGGCGCAGCGAGATTCAGACAATAGCCGGACAATGCGGCGTAGCAGTAACGCCCATCGGGAAAATAAATAATACAGGTCGTCTGAAAATAATAGATTCCAATGGCGGCGAATTAAAACTAACTTCATTAGGATTTGATCACTTTGGCTGAATTTAAACCTACTTTCGACTGGTTGAAGCAGCGCCCGTTATGCCTGTTGGCATTCGGATTCGGCAGCGGCCTCGCGCCCGTCGCACCCGGCACATTCGGAACGATGGCGGCTCTGCCGATAGCATTTCTCTTGGTTTTAATCGGTATCGACGGCTGGATTCTGGCTTTTTTGTGTGTCGCCCTGTTTATGTGGGGCATCCGCATTTGCAACCACACCGAAAAAGCGCTCGGCATCCAAGACTACGGCGGTATCGTTTGGGACGAAATGGTAGCGATGCTTCTGATTCTGGCTTTTGCGCCGTTTAAATGGAATTGGTGGCTGGCGGCATTTATTCTGTTCCGCCTGTTTGATTCCATCAAACCTTGGCCGATCAAATGGTTTGACCGGCATGTGCACGGCGGATTCGGCATCATGCTGGACGACATCATCGCCGCCATCATGACCTTGATAGTTTTAGGCATTGCTGCCTGGATTATCTGATTTTTTCAACACACTTATTCGAAGCCATAAGACTTCAAACGCATCGAAAAAAATCGGTGCAAACAAAAAACACTATTACGGGACAACAAAAATGAACGAAATCGAAATCAATGTTCAACCACGCTACGTTGCGGGTCAAAGCGATGTTTATCGCGACCGCTATGCCTTCAACTATGTGATTACCATCTGCAACCGCAGCAACGATGTCATCACGCTGCGCCAGCGTTTCTGGGAAATCACCGACGGACACGGAGCGACCGAACCGGTAGGCCATTCCGGTCTAATTGAAGAACAGCCGGTTCTCTATCCGGGCGAGGCGTATGAATACAACAGCGGCTCCCAACTCTGCACCCCATGGGGCAGCATCGAAGGCGCATACGAGTTTGAAGACAGCATCGGCGAACGCTTTATCGTCGGCGTGCCGAAGCTGGAATTCAAAGCAGGCTTCACCCTGCAATAAACACCGAGCAAAAACAATACAGATCGGGAAAACCAAAGGTCGTCTGAAAGATTAAGGGGCTTTCAGACGACCTTTTTTTATAGTGGATTAACTTTAAACCAGTACGG